>JBICHS010000699.1:0-3050 GCA_043101135.1 Phycisphaeraceae bacterium JB051 | reverse complement strand
TGTGCTCTTCCGATCTGTGGTCGTATCAAGGCTCCCAAGCCAGGCAGTGACGAAACGGCCTTCGGGCAAGTCACGAATCATCTGGTCATTGATATGTTGGATCGTATTGATGTCCAACACGTTTGACCAAACTGTCATCCGCAACATGGCTCGCAACTGCGTCACACTCAATGCCGGGCCGATCCCATGACCGGTCGCATCGGCTAAGAGAAACAGGATTTTCTCCGGTTGATCTTCACAAATCACAAGCTGGTCATCCCGGACTTTCAAGCCGATGATGTCGTAGGTATCCCCACCGGTTTCGTCAGCTGGTTGACTCCACGCATCAATTTCAAAACCGTTGACCGCAGGTAATCGTGCAGGGAATGTTTTTTGTTGAATTTGCCGGGCAAGCTGCATGTCACGTTCAAGTTTCATCAGTGATTGCAGACTCTGACGCATGTTCTCATGTGCCTGTGCCAGTGAGGCAAACTCGCGAACATCCGACTTGACCCGACAGGGCTCATCCAGAACGCCGCGACTGACCCGTTTCATATCCTGAACCAGACACTCAATGGGTTGGGAGAATTGTCGGGCGAGTTTGATCACGTGATAAACACTGGCAACGAAGATTAAAACCAAGATCCCCCAGACCACTTTCTGTACCCATTGAATCTCGCCCATGATGTCGGATTCTGGAATGAGAATGGCGGTGGCAACATGCAATTGCTCCCCCAGCGGCGAGAGCTGTCCCGTGCCCCACCAGTATTCGCCACTGCTGTAAAAGCGAATGGATTTACCACGTTGTGACGGGTCCACCTTCATGGTCTCAATCGCATCATTGAGCACTTTCAGGTCAAGTTCTTCAGGACGTTTGAGCAGGTATTGATCCTGATCCTGTACATTGAGAAATTTCTGAGCGTGAGGTAGACCAATGACTGACAAATCAGTTCGAAAATTTTCATCAACGCCGGTTAACACCATGACCATCCCACGCGTGCCGACCACCATTTTGGTGGTATATCGTGAAATTTCCTTGAGCGTCAAATCGATGGCAATAACGTACATCTGTCCTTGAGGACTCATCGCGGTAATGGATGCTGTGACGCCCGGTAAATGGGTGGTAAAAAAACGATAGGGATTGGTCCAGTGAACCAACTGACTATTCGTCACCGGCTCAGTTTGGGGACGACGCTCTGAACGGATTTTCATGGCACCCATAAACCACGGGCGTGTTCGCGGATCATATTCGAGCAATTTATTTTTAATCTCAGGAGAACGCGGATTCTCATCCCATCGCCAAATGGTGAACATGTGATCTGAAACATCGCCCTGCGTTCGGCGCATTTGCCATGATGATTCATTTTTTAAAAGCATATGCTCACGCCCCGCCTGATTGGCAATGACGATGGCAGCAATCTGATCCTGTTGTTTGAACGAGGCTTTGAGTAGACGGTTTAATTCATCAGGCTCATCAAGATCAACCAAGCCTTGATCGACCCAGGTGGCAATGCGATCCAACTCATTGGTCACATCAGTGAAAAGCGTTTGGACCTGCAATTGAATATTGGCTTGTGTTTCATCAATGATGGATGTCGCAAGATAGGAAACAACATACCGCGAGCCAAAGAACATCAATGCCAAGAGCAAACCAAGCGACACCAGATTCAACGTCAAGACACTGACAAGCAGACTACGGCGGATGGTCAACGGTGAGCGCATAGGCATACGGTCCATTGCATGATTGAGCGGATCAATTCACGACATTGTGTTCACTGTGACGCAGGGCATAGCCGCCGGGCTCGTCCGAATCGACATAGCCGTCCTTGAGTCGTAACACGCGTTGACAGCGATCTGCAATGCCTTCGTCGTGCGTGACCATGATCAACGTCATGCCCTGTTGGTGGAGTTCATCAAAGAGTGTCAAAATCGATTCACCGGTTTTGGAGTCAAGGTTACCGGTGGGTTCATCCGCAAAGAGCAGTGACGGCTTATTCACCAAGGCTCGTGCGATGGCAACACGCTGCTGCTGACCACCGGAAAGTTCTGATGGGCGGTGATGCACACGCTCGGTCAATCCCACGCGTTCAATCGCCTCCATCGCATCACGATTGCGATCCGGCCGGGGCATCCCCTGATAAAACAAAGGCACCTGCACGTTCTGAATCACCGTTAGCTGCGGGATGAGGTTAAAGGCCTGGAAGACGAAACCCAGATTCTCACGGCGGACGCGCGATAGATCATTGTCAGGCATGCGGGCGACATCTTTGCCTTCGAGCAGGTACTGCCCGGAGGTCGGGCGATCCAGGCAGCCGAGAATATTCATGAGCGTACTCTTGCCACTACCTGAGGGCCCCATGATGGCCAGATACTGACCACGTGGCACTTGCATATCCATTTCACGTAATGCGT
The DNA here is from genome assembly GCA_043101135.1 of Phycisphaeraceae bacterium JB051. GTDB lineage: Bacteria > Planctomycetota > Phycisphaerae > Phycisphaerales > Phycisphaeraceae > UBA7800. The sequence goes on along the minus strand of JBICHS010000699.1, from coordinate 659 downwards.
GAACCGCCAACTCGGACTTACCGCGTTGGTAGATTTTGCAAATGCCTTTGAGTTCTGCAACAAAGTCCTGTGCCATGGATCATAGTTTACGCAGTTGCCCTCAACATTGCATCTACTATCGCGCAAAAAGGTTCAACTCACTGGCAATTGTGCGCAAACCTGATTATCTTTGTCCCCTTATGCTCGATCAAGCAACCATCATGGGACTTGTCTTTGCCGTCTTCCTGGTGCTGGGAGTTGGAGCCTGTCTGCGTCAATTCAACTGGCTGACACATGAAGCGGATGAGAGTCTTCTCAAGGTTGTTATCCGTGTGTTGATGCCCTGTTTTTTCATCAATCACGTGGTGGGGAATCCCAAGTTCATGCATTTTGCAGATGCCTGGCTTCCGCCGACCATCGGCTTTGGGAGTACGGTTGCGGGTTACATCATTGCCCTGCTGCTTGCCAAATGTCTTGGTAAATGGATTGGCTTGAAAACGGCAGTCGCCCAACACACCTTTGCGTTGTGTGTCGGGACGTTCAACTATGGTTACATCCCCATGCCCCTGGTCGAAGCCATGTTCCCCAATGACAACGGGGCGACCATGGGCACACTCATCGTCCACAACCTTGGCGTTGAGATCGCGATCTGGACGGTGGGGCTGCTGGTGCTTCAGGGC
>JBICHS010000698.1:0-7704 GCA_043101135.1 Phycisphaeraceae bacterium JB051 | reverse complement strand
CGCAAAAGAATCATTCATCAGTGCAGATTGTCATCGGAATTGTGCCGTTTGAAGGTGTGATGCAGCAGATGGTTCGTGAGCAGCAGATCAATGCGAATTACTTGAAACACGTGAAAAATTCGAATCAGGCTTATTGTCTGAAAGTTGTTGAAAGCGCTGACGGTTTGACGATTTTAATCGCTGGCAACTCGCCCCAGGGAATTAACTATGGCTTGATGACATTGCTGCAGTTGCTCAAGCCTGATGCATCGGGCCAAATTGGGGTGCCGGTTGTGGAAATCTACGATTATCCAGATTTACAACGTCGTCAGATTTTTGGCGGTTGGCGTGTTAATCAGGATCTTGTCACACCAGCAGCCGTCGAAAATCTACTTAAGCAGTATGCATCCAAGCGTATGAATTTCATCAGTTTTCCGACGGGTGTTTTCCCGGATGTGAAAACGGGTTCCCTGCATGCAGAGTTTATCTGGGGCTGTAGTAATTCCGTGCCGAGTGTGCTTGCGTGTGCATCACGTCATGGTGTTACGGTGGGGTGTTATCATCCGCATGTAGAAAATGTACTCAAAAATCACGTCAAAGAAATCACTCAATTTTTTCCGGGCCTATTTTCCCCGACGCTGCATACGATAAAGCGCGGGAAAAGAATCGCATTGCCAGACTATACGAATCCAAATACGCAGCGTTTTCTTGAAAGTGTGATGTTTGAAATTGCCGATGTTCTCAAGGCGTACCGACCTCCGGTTATGCAGTTCTGGTTGACCGAAGAAATTCTCCCGAAGGAAAGTCTTTCAGGTCCCGCGCGCAAGCAATATTTTATTGATGAGTTAAAAACCTTTGTCAATGCATTTGAGAAAGTACGTCAATCGATACCTGATATCAAGTTGGAATTGTTATTCACACAGCATACCTATCCTTACAACATCGATTTGATGCAATATTTTCCGAGCGATGGTGTGCGGGCGATTTACTACAACGGTGGTCAAACTTATAACGCATTGCCAGAAGATAATGTCAGGTCTTCGGTTCGCAAGATCAAAACAATGGGGTATCCGGTTTTCAGCACGCCTCTGATTGGCGTACATACCAATCCCAAGGAGATATTGAATTTCCCATCTCGTACCCCGCATTTGGTCAAGTCACGTGTTTCGGAATTGGTTGATAGTGATCTTGACGGTGTGATGGCATGGATGGGGAATAAATATGTTTATAACTTTGATTCAGATGCTTTGGGTGAATATGCATGGAATCGTGACGGGCGATCACCACGAGAGTTTTGCATCGCGTGGGCAACACGAAATGGCATTGATTCACCTGAGACATTTGCTGATATCATCAGTCTTGTTGAGTACCCAGCAAGAGCCTATGCACCGCGGTTCAGTCAGTTAAAACGCAATGTCAAACGCATGACTGAGTTTATTCTTGAGCCAGGTATCTGGAAGAGTGAATCAGACCCATTGTCAGCGTTTGAATTCACCACACACGAAGAAATACAACGGTTATTGAGGGATTGTCAGAAAGCCGTCGAACTGGCCAGTCAGATCAATGCGCCGGAACTGCTCGCAGATTGCCGACTACTTACGCAATGGATGTTGATTGCTGAACGTTACAGTTGGATTATGGCCAACCAATCCGATCAGGCAGCAGTCAGAACCGCGGCTGGTGAATATGTTCAGGCGATCATGGGATTACGTACCCTGCGTGACCAACGTCTTGAATTATTGCGTCAGCGAACGATTGCAATATCCGTAAATGGTTTGCGTACAGCAGATGTAGAATTGCAAGAGTTTGTAGAGCACGCCAAACGAATTGATGATGCCTTTCAATTACAGATGATCCAAGACACAGTTTCACAACAGCATTGATAAGCGAATTTTTTGGGATTTGGAGTTGAACCTCGTGTTACATCCAGTTGATACATTACCTTGTTCTTTTCAGGCACCGTCCTATTTGTCGTCGTATTTAACTAACGGACGATCTCCGCGACAGGCCATGTTCAATTGGTTGTCGGATGCGCAATTTGGATTGTTTATTCATTATGGTCTTTATTCCCTGCTCGGCCGTCATGAATGGGTTCAGCTCTTTGAGCGAATCCCTGTCAATGATTATGCAAAGTTGGCTCAGCAGTTCACGGCTGAGGCGTTTGACGCCAATGCAATTGCTCAACTGGCGTCGGATGCAGGGATGCGTTACATCACGTTCACGACAAGGCATCATGAATCATTCTGTCTTTGGGATACCAAAACCACTGATTTTAACAGTGTTAATGCGCCTAACTGCCAACGTGATTTGCTTCTCGAATTAGCCGAAGCTTGCGACAGATATCAGATCGGGCTTTGTTTATATCTGTCGCACGGCAGGGACTGGCGGCATCCGCACGCGCCCAACAACGATCAATATGGCGGTAGTGCTCGCCCTGAATACGATCCGCCAGAGCCTGCTTATGTCACCGGAAAAGATCACGATCTGAACTTATACCTGGAGTATGTTTACAATCAGGTTACAGAGTTGCTTACTCAATATGGTCCAATTGTTTCCATTTGGCTTGATGGTATCGGCGTTCCTATGAATCCGTTGGATAAACAAGGCAACGTCATTGCGAACTATCAACCGGATCCGAATCATGATCCGTTCGATTGTCAGCGACTATATGATCATGTACATCGTCTTCAGCCATGGACACTTGTCAGCTATAAACAGGGGTATCTGGGAACCGAAGACTACTTTGCTCCAGAACATGAAGCTGTGAATGCGCATGGCAAACTCTGCGAAATATGTACCACATTAACACCAGGTAGTTGGGGATTTCATTATGAAAAAAATGGATCACAGCTGAGTGTACAAGAAGTGTGGAATAAATTGGTTGAAGCACGGAAGCAGGACATGAATCTACTATTAAATACTGGGCCGTTGCCAGATGGTCGAATGAACCCGATCGAAGTGAAAATACTCAGAGAAATTGGCAAACGGATTGCGAGCGGCGTATGTCAATAATGTTGCGGGATATTGGTGTAAGGTTGTAGTGGCGCAGCGGAGAGTTGCGTTGGTTTGAAAAGTTTTCTTGGTTTTTGATACCTTATTTCCCATAATTCCGTTCAGAAAACACTTAAGGTCGATGCGACAATTTATGCAATTGCTAGAGCGTGTTATGCACTTTTGCCATGATGTCCGATAAAGACTTTCATGGCAAGGAAGCAATACCCCAGCGATGTGTCGGATGAGGAGTGGGCCTTTGTGGCCCCGTATCTTGTTCTGATGAAAGAGGCGCCCCCCAACGCGAGCACGACCTGCGTTTCATCGTGCGAACTGGCTCGCCCTGGCGTTACATGCCCAATGATCTGCCGCCCTGGCATACCGTCTATCAGCAGTCGATCCGTTGGCTTGAAGCGGGTGTGTTTGAACAAACGGCCTATGATTTAAGGCAAATTCTGCGATTACTTGCCGGTCGCAAGCCCGATCCGTCGGCTGCGGTGATGGACAGTCGCACGCTTCAGAGCATGCCCGAGAGCGGTCATCGTGGCGGTTATGATGGTGGTAAACGCAAGAAAGGTTCGAAGATTCACATGGCGGTGGACACGTTGGGGCACCTGTTAACGTTGCACGTCACGCCCGCCAATGAACAGGATCGTTCACAGGTAGGCCAATTGGCAGAAGCAGTCCAACAAGTGACCGGCCAATCGGTTCAAGTTGCATTTGTGGATCAGGGCTACACGGGTGAGGATGCGGAGGATCAAGCTTATGAACATGATATTCATCTGGAGGTGGTGAAGTTGCCGGATGTGAAGAAAGGCTTTGTCCTGCTGCCACGACGCTGGGTGGTCGAACGCAGTTTGGGTTGGTTAAACCGCTTTCGAAGGCTTGCTCGAGACTATGAAAGACTCCCAACAACGCTGGCAGGATTGCACGTGGCGGCTTTTCGCCTGCCTGATGCTCAGCAGACTTTGCACGTTGAAAATATCGATCGCGGTAGGTTAGACACATCGCCTGGACTTGGGATTGGCTGGCGTTGGGGATTTGATTTTCAAGTAGTCCGCGACGCTTGAGTCGATACCACATGGCAACCACGTCTTTATTAAATAACTTGACACTCGTATGTACCCGGGCCAGATCATGAAGCCTCCGTGGGAAGGAATAGAGCTTGATCAGCAGATCCGATTGGGTAGATGGTTTGATTTGCCATCCTTGTTGATACCATTGCATGATGACGTCCATGATGGCCTGGTTGAGCGCAAAGCGTTGCTGGTCTGGGTTTGGGTTTTCCCAACGCATGATGATTTGGTGATCCGGCTGGGAGAGTACAGTGGCACCTGTACATATCGTCCGATTGTCAGGCTGATCACCTAGTCGATTCAAGTGGGACCATAATGGACTTTGGGGCATGAAAGGCTCAAACGGTTGAGTCAGGCCACATTGTCGATAAAGCTCGTTGATATAACCCGCGCAGTAAAACCTGTCTGTTTGATCTGGTGTATCTTCAAAGGTGTAATCGAATTTAGCTTTAAGGATGTTCGGATCCACAGCCCATTGTTTGGCCTGCCTGGCGACATGTTGTTGCTCATCGGTGGAGTATGCTGGCCGAACAATCGCAAAACGGGCATATGTACCAATGACTTTGTTCAGAGATTCGATGCGGACATGGCTGTTGGCAACACCGGTAATATGCCATTGGCCATGATCATCTTTGACCAACATCTCCACATGGCTATATAGCGGCGGGGAGGCTTGGTCAGGACGTTTGCACATGGCAGTGAAAAAAAACGAGACAAACGAGCCGCTATGGGTCAGGATCAAATCGCCTTCACGCACCTGTGACATATCCGGCAATGTCATCACCTGGTTGGAACTGCAACCCAACGCAACAGTCAGAAGCATCGCAAGCATCATGCGGTTGGCGTACCGTTTTATACGATGAATATCCAGTGTTACCAATTGACACCTACCGACACACCGAACCCTCGGTTGTTACTGCCTTCGATGTCTTGATGGTAGTTAAAGCTCACGAAAATATTTTCATCAATCCTGCATCGCAGATCACCGGAAAGCGTCAGGTATTCGTCTGGCATATCCGAAGGCATGTCATCGATGAGCATGTAGCGTATGCCGATACCTGAGTAGATATTCTCTGTAATGGGGATGGCATAGCCTGCGTTGAGTGTATGAATATTGATAAAGCTTTCGCCGGTGACTTCCGTGTCACCATCAATATTGCGACTGTTAAGAAAGGTGTATCCGCCGGAAAAATAGCCGAATTTCGTAGCCATGGACGCTTTGAGCTTGGCGCCCGGACTAAGCCGCCATTGACTGCCAGAGAGGCTGTTGTCCTGGTAACCCACATCCATGATGGCTGCGAAATCAAGATTGATCAGTTGTGTATCTTGTTCAAGTAAACGGTAGCCCGGCGAAATGCGCAGGCCGTAGTATTCGCTGTCAGAACCACTGAACGCGTCGACACCTTTGGTACTTCGATAGGATATCGTGGTTGAAAGTGACATGCGGTCTTTACTCAATCGTGTTGCGAGCCATAAGCTGGTGGCTTTTGATTTGTATTTCAGACCGGTCGCATCAACGCTGTAGTTGCTGCGGCTATACCCGCCACCTGTTGCGGCATAGAAGTCCCATTCTGGTAGAGAAGATGGGACTTCTTCATTTATATTCATATTTTTTATTTCATTTGCAGTCTTTTCTATGGTGGCTTTAACAAAAGGGCGGATTAGACTGACACAATCATTGCTATCACTGTCATTGTCAGCGTCAGGTGGACTTGTCGCTGCTGAATCTTCCTGGGAGCCCGCAGATTGAATCGCATGGTTCAATGCGCTTTGTTGCATGGCAACGGTTGGTGTGACGGGATCATCGGTTGCTGGTGGCAAAACCGGATCGGGAATCCCCGGATCACCTCCACCGGGAATGTCATCAAACTGGGCTTAGGCCATATTGGGGCAAGCCACATGGACAATGAGCAGGGTTAATAGCGTGAGCACAAACGAAGTACAGCTGTAGCGGGAAAATCTCATTCATCTCTCCTTGGTCTGATATATTTGAATTTAAATAAGACAAAATTGTCTATTAAAAGATAAATATCAATGTGCTGGAAAAGCCTAAACTGAATTTCACGAACGTGCAGTTTGTTTCTTTGCCAATGGACGAAAACTATTATCAATTGGCAATTATGTTTTGTCAAATAATTGTATTATCAGGAACAACGAAACAAAGGAGCGTGAAAATAGCCTTTCGTCCCCTACAATCCACTTTGGACGCACTTAAACCAATTGGGCTGTCTCACCGACAACCGTCCCATTTGCGCAGAAGCCATCTTGCTTGATCAGCCTCCAAACAAAGTCATCATGCGTTGGGAAAATCCTACCCGGGACAAGCAACGCGTGGTACTGTGCAGGCTATCATGGAATTGACCATGCAGTGGTACAATCAAGGTTGGCAGTTCATTCCGTCTGACCAATCCGACCTGCTACTCAAACTTTCTCCCTTCCCCGAAGGGCTTCACGATGTCGCTCGTGTGCGAATCACTCTGACGTCATTTGAAAAAGACGTTATAACAATGTGGAACCGACTCAAACGCCGTGGACTCCTTGAACATGACATACCCAGCGCCAACCAGCAGCAAGTCCAAGCCATTTGTCTTAAATATCGCGACCGGTATTTTCAACGGCCTGAGTCTGCTGGCGATACTTCTACTATGCGGATGCCAAACCACACCGACACGAGACCGTGATTTCTTATTCACACCCAGCCCGCATGCCAAGTCCATTTTGCATAACACGCTTCTTGATATTCAACTTGGAGATGCAGGCTATTTTCAACATGCTGATGCACAGCGCATTTCAGAGATTGTTGAACAAACGCGAGCAGATCTCACCGATGCTAATCTCATTACTGAATACAAAAAGTCATGGTTGATTCTCTGGCATCATCCAGACTCACCAGAAGGCCGCCAGCTCCTTACAGGAACCAAACGCGATCCAGCGATGCGTGGTATCACGTACTACCCCAAACGCACCATCCTGCTGGTCGGTGATCCCACGCCGTCAAGCTCATCCCGGTGGCAGCAGATCATTCGTCACGAAAGCGTCCATGCGATGATGTTTGACGCTTATGGCCAACAAGCAATCGATTGGCCGTGGTGGTTATCCGAAGGCATTGCCACGCTATGGGAAATCCCACCTGTCAATGGTCAACCCGCGATCAATCCCTGGCGGATGCCGATGCTCCAATACCTTGATCGCAACCACCAACCCTTGCTATCAAACCATCTGTTCCAATCCAACGGCCGTGTTAGTGCCAACACATTAGCCAAGGACTATGCTCGCGCCTGGGCTTTGGTATATTGTCTGTATCAAAATCATCCGAACACGCTCAAGCAAATCATACGCGACGCAAGCGATACTATTGACCAAACGATGAAACACACGTTACAACAACAGATCAAACGACTCAGCCAAAATACACAAGTTAAAATGCAGGGTGGGTAGAGCGAAGCGAAGCCCACCATGTCATTCCCCAATCACTGACCTTTCCCACGTTTGGTGGGCGCGGAGGGGTGTTCGTCAATTTAGAGCCGTTTGCGCGATTAGCTGCCTTCCCCGATAATGGTTGTGAACATTCAAGGAGGATATCTCATGGCATTATCGCTGGACATTCGCAAACGCATCATCGCAGCATGGCAGGCTGGACAAAGCACTCGGCAACTCG
>JBICHS010000697.1:0-4667 GCA_043101135.1 Phycisphaeraceae bacterium JB051 | reverse complement strand
TGTTCATCTGTGTGAATCTGTGGCAAAAAATTCTCACTCCCACGGATCAACTTCATCGCCTTCAGCCCAGTTGTCCCAATCCAGATTTTCCATGACCTGTGAGACGGTGTCATACTCAAAGCCGCGGCGGGTGAGTTGGCCATATAAGCGTTGGCGGGCTTTCTGCACGGGCAATCGTTTGAGGCTGTTGACCTTCTTTTTAGCCATGCTCATCGCTGCATCAAAGTCGTCCCGATCCGCTGCGGTTTCTTTGATGAGTTGTTCGATCAATTTGTGATTCAAACCTTTTTGCATGAGCTTGGTTTGAAGCAAGCGTGGGCCGGCAGGGCGGCGGAGTTGAATGTCACGGATCAAGGCCCTGCCGTAGGCTTCATCATCCAGCAGGTTTTTGTCCAGTAATTTAGCGATCACTTCATCAACAATTTCAGTGGTCGGCTGATGCTTACTCATCTTGAGTTTACGCTTTAAATCCGCAACGGCATACATTCGACGCGAAAGCCGAAACGTGGCGGAGCGGTAAATCTTGTCCACGGATGTGCTATGTGTGATGCGGCTGGCAAGGTCATCTGTCCAAGGCGTGCCAACCACCAAGCCCAGCTCTTCGATCTCGGTTTGCGGCAGCGTCCCCATGTACTTTCGACCAACCTTGATCGACCAGCGGGTCGGGTCCTTGAGAGTGGGCTTCAGAGCAGTGATGGTGGGGGCGTCTTTAGTCATTGTGATTACCGTGCAACTAGTTTATACTCATTTCTTCGCTAGGGGTGCCTCCCCCCGGAAGTTTCCAATGGCACGTATCACGTGTTTTGAAGAAATCAAAGGATGGGGGGCTGAGAACAAACCCTTTGCACCTGATCAGTCACCGCCTCATGGCGTGCTGCGTAGGGAAGCGACCATGCTTCAATGGCCGACCTTGCACAAACACGTCATGTCCAACATGCAAGGAGCTTGAGCAACATGATTACACCCGGTAACAACACGGAAAACAGTCACCGCGAATGGACCTATCCTGCTATCGGTGGGAACCCCGGCAACAACCCGGCTACAACCCCCGGCAGCTTTGCCAACCCCGCCAACATCGGTGGCCCGTTGACCTATTCAAGCCCTGACACCCCGGGTATGCCTGCACCGTCGTCCAAGACCGCGTGGGACTTTTTACCTGACGGTTGGCAGACGCAGCTTGTTGCCGATGGCAAAGTCGGTGAAGTGGTTGAGGGTGACTCCAAGACGGTCACCTTTGAACAAAACGATGGCTCACTCCGCAGCATGACCTGTCCTGCAGATTTCAAGCCGATCACACAGCTTGAATCCGCACGCCTTGGCATCATCACCGAGCAGATGACACGCGTCGCGGAACGTGAAGGCCATCTCACGCCGATCCAGGTGCGTGATGAAATCGGTGCGGGTCGCATGGTCATTCCCGCCAACGTCAAGCACCTGCAATACAACCTTGATCCCATGGCCATTGGACGTGCTTCCAAAACCAAGATCAATGCAAATTTGGGTGCATCACCTGTGAGTTGTGGCACCGACGAAGAAGTCGAAAAGCTCAAGTGGGCTGAACGCTGGGGCGCGGACACCGTCATGGACCTGTCCACCGGCGGTGACCTTGATGCCTGTCGTCAGGCGATCATCGAGAACAGCACTACGCCGATTGGCACCGTGCCGATCTACTCCATGATCATAGGCAAGAAAATCGAAGACCTCGACGAAACCACCATCCTCGAAACCATCGAGCATCAAGCCAACCAGGGTGTGGACTATTTCACCGTGCATGCCGGTTTGCTTCAATCGCATTTGCCGTTCGCCAAGAATCGCTTGATTGGCCTTGTGTCGCGCGGCGGTTCCTTGCTTGCCAAGTGGATGATCACGCACAAGAAGGAAAACCCGACCAACACCTGCTGGGAAAAAATCTGCGACATTCTCCGCAGCTATGACGTGACGTTTAGCATCGGCGATGGTTGTCGTCCCGGTGGTCTGGCAGATGCAACCGATGATTTGCAGTTGCTCGAACTGGCCGAAATCGGCCGCCTCACCGAACGTGCCTGGCGAAAGGGCGTGCAGGTCATGGTCGAAGGTCCGGGCCACGTGCCGTATGACCAGATCGAATACAACATGAAGCTCCAACGTACGCTTTGTCATGGTGCGCCGTTCTACGTCCTGGGCCCATTGGTCACCGACATTTTCCCCGGCTATGACCACATCACCAGCTGCATCGGCGCGACCTCCGCAGCTTATCATGGTGCCTCCATGCTCTGCTATGTGACCCCCAAGGAACACCTGGGACTTCCCAAGAAGGACGATGTGAAGCAAGGCTGTATTGCGTACAAGATCGCTGCTCACGCTGCGGACATCGCCCTGGGCATCCCCGGCACGCGTGATCGTGATGACGAATTGACCAAAGCCCGTGCAGCACTGAACTGGGAAAAACATTTCGAACTCTCCTTCGATCCCGATGTCGCCCGTGCGTATCACGATGAAGACCTCGATGTCGATACCGACTTCTGCGCGATGTGCGGTCACGATTGGTGCTCCGTCCGCATCAGTAAGGAAATCAATGAATTCTTCTCCGGCAAGGATGAGTCCTACGCATGGGAGAAAGCCACCAAGTCCGGCGCTCTGACCGCTGAACAGGTTGAGATCCTTCAGCAGCGTGGCCACCTGTCGCCTGAAGAGATCCACAAGCTCGCTTCCAAGACCAAGAAAGGTGTCGGGGCAGATAACGCCAAGGCAGCCTGCCACAGCGACTACGTGGAAGATGACGAGCAGGCCAAGGTGATCCAGCAAGCCAAGCTCGTTCAGGTCAACGTCAGCCGCTGATCAACAGGGGGATAACCAATGGCAGATATCAACGAAGAACAGCTCAAGCAGGTTGAAGAATTGCTCTTTGCCGGCCAGACGATCCAGGCCATCAAGCTCGTCCGCGAGATCACCGGCATGGGTCTCAAGGAAGCCAAGGAGTTCGTCGACCAGCATTACGACCATTTACGTGAGGCATACCCCGACAAATTGCCCGAGAAAAAGGCAGGTTGTGGTGCAGCAAGTTTGATTTTTCTGACCGCGTCCCTGAGTCTGGTCGGCATGTATCTGGCAAGTTGAGAAGAAAAATACATTTTGGCGCATCTCTTGCGTGCGTCATAACTTCTTGCCGATCAAGCCTTCATAGGTCAGATTGGAAAGCCTTGAGAAAAAAGTTCAAAAATGATGCCCAAAACGCATGAGTGAACTTGACAAAGGATTTGAAATCAGTAAATTATCGCATCTCCCAACTGCTTAGCGGTTAGCGAGGCAAAGGGGGTGTAGCTCAATTGGTTAGAGCACTGGACTGTCGATCCAGAGGTTGCGGGTTCGAGCCCCGTCACCCTCGCTTTTAAAGCGAAACAAAGCCCTGAGAATTTCTCGGGGCTTTTTTTATTCACTCATTTCAATTCATTCCAGGGGTAAGCCAAATGGCCAAGAAGAAGACGCGCGATCCGTTAGAGAAATTCGACAATCTCAATGTGCCAGGGCATACGACACTTCGACGATTGCACAATGTCAATACAGAAAAAAATGGCTATTGGATCGCCATGATGTGTGGCTATCTCATGGTGGCTTTTTTTGAATTTTTGCATTTATTTCTCATATCGAAAAATGCGACGGTGCAATTGCTCGTTATGGGGCTTCCATTTTTTGCTTTTGCCCTTTATCGCATCCGTCGAAATCGACGCGAGCTTGAATCCATCAAACTCGGCTGGAAAGGTGAAGTGGCAACCGGCTATTTGCTAGAGGAATTACGTACCGCTGGCTACACCATCCTGCACGATCTGGAGACCAAAGAAAAAGGCAACATTGATCATGTGGTCATAGGGCCTGCAGGGGTGTTTGCGATTGAAACAAAAACGGTGAGTATGCCAGTGGATGATAAAGCCACGATCACAGTAGGTCGGGAAAATGAATTGGTCATTGCTGGTTTGTTGGATATCAGAAAATGTAAAGGTAGACATCCGATGGATCAGGCCCGCGCTTCGGCTGCAATGCTTGCACGTATGATCGAAGATTCATCAGGTAAACGCACAACTGTTAAACCTGTTCTGCTGTATCCAGGCTGGTGGGTTAACGAGAATGCACAATCGGATGTGATGGTGATGAATCCCAAGCGGTTTATTTCTGTTATCAGAAACATGCCCGCGGTTTTATCTTCTGCTCAAATTCAATTCATTTCAAAAAATTTGATTCGTGTACAGGAAGCTTCATACGTGATCGATTTGCCATAATGATCTACACGGATGAATCATTCACATCACGTCGCTTCCGATTCCCGTTCCTTGCGTTTGGGGAGGATGCGGGTGAGTTGCTGATAGGGGAAGTATGTCAGTGTTCGCAGGCCGGACACATTGGACACATGCTGGACGACCTTTCGCGTTTCGACGATTAATTCGCGGAACACCACGCGCTCCTCGGCTTCTCCTTCCTCTGTCACACTCAGCAGCCGATGGAGGGCGTAGAAGCCCATCAGGACTGCAAGGATGAACAGGAAGTCCAAACCCTTGATGTCGATGGCTGGCAGCGTGCTACGCACGCCCTCGGAGATCCAGCTTAAATCCACCGTCATCTGCTTGGTGGCAAACCAGTCTGCACCAAAACCCGCGATGATCGGCGCAACCGTCGCTGCAATCCCACAGACCAGT
>JBICHS010000696.1:0-11158 GCA_043101135.1 Phycisphaeraceae bacterium JB051 | reverse complement strand
GGAAGATGCTTTTGTCAATCTGGATTATGCCACCCGCTCAGGCATTCTTGTCCGCCAATCCGCACACACCGACAAGCTTCAGGAAATCCGCCAGCTCGTCTCGGCAGGGCAGGATCTTTCCAGCATGAAGTACACCGACCTGGTCCACGTTGAACCGTTGTCCTTTGATTTACCTGAAGGTCACGAAGATCAACTCACCGCCCAGCTCGATTGCTTCCTGGACTCGGTTCGTGAAGGCAAGCCCGTGGTGGTCGACGGTGATGCCGGCAGCGCAGCCGTCGAAGCCGCGCAGCGCATCGTCCAATCCATCGCCGAACACCAATGGCAGGAAGATCCGACTTCGGTGGCATATTGAGATAGTTTGATTCCGGATTGCAATGCTCAACCGCTTACGGTTTAGCGCTTCAAGCGATGATGTTCAAATGATTGATCGACTGATCGAAGACCTGCTAAACCGCAAGCAGTTTTGACGAATTCGAAATCCGAAATTGACTCTGGTACCCTTCATGTTCGATCCGTTCTTGATTGCTGCATTCATTTTGATCCCACTGCTGCTGTGCGCCAGTGGTTTTTTCAGTGGCTGTGAGACGGCATTGTTTAGCCTCAGTGAGTCGCAGCGACTTGAGATTCAAAAGAACAAGAACGCCTCGATCATCAATAGCTCGCTTTTTGCCTTGCTCGTCGAAACACGTGCACTACTCATCACGCTGCTGCTGGGCAATATGGTGATCAACGTCGCCTATTTCATCATCAGTGAGGTGGCGATCTCCATCCTCTTTAAGAAATATGAAGTCCACGGCGCTCTGTCAGCGTTGGTACTCATCGTGCCACTGTTGGCTTTGATCCTGGCGGGGGAAGTGATCCCCAAGATGGTGGCTGCACGTTTGGGCATTACCTGGGCGCGATTCTTTGCCGTGCCTTTACTGTTTGTTCATCGCGCTCTGACAGTGGTGCGTGTACTGGTGAGTACACTGGTGGTCACGCCGCTTGCCCGGCTCATCGCCCCTCGTCATAAGCCCACTTCACTATCACCTGAAGAGCTCGAATCCCTGTTGGAACTCAGTAAGTCGCATGGTCATATTGATGCGGATGAAGAGTCACTGTTGCAGGCCATTCTGGAACTGGGTCAACTCAAGGTTTACGACGTGATGACGCCGCGTGTGGATGTTGCCATGTTCGATATTCTCGATGATCCTTCGGATCTTGTTGACCGAATGCGTCGGGAAAAGCGTCACTATGCCCTGATCTACGAAAAAGACACGGAGCATCTGCTTGGCATCGTGCTCGGTCGACAGATGATGATCGACCCGCCTCAGACAACCGATCAACTGCGTCGCTACATTCGGCAGATTTTATATGTCCCCGAGATGCAGCGACTGGATCAGTTGCTTACGCAGTTCCGTCAATCCGGCGCTTCACTTGCTGTGGCTGTCGATGAGTACGGCGGGACCGCAGGTGTGATTCGCATTGAAGACATCGTCGAGAAAATGGTTGGCCCGATTGTCGACCTGGATGACGCACAGGAAGGCCCGCAGGTCATGTCGGTTGGCCTGGGTGTGTTTCGTGTCAGTGCATCACTACCCATCCATGAATGGGAAGCCTTCTTCGGTCATCATGATCAAGAGCATGCGATCTCCACCATCGGTGGTTTGGTGATGGCTAAACTCGCGCGACTTCCCAAGGTGGGCGATACTGTGCAACTGGGCAACCTCATCATCACCGTTGCCGAGATGGCAGGACGCCGCCTGGATTGGCTTGAACTGAAACTGGCGACGCCTTCTGCAAGTGGGGGGCGTGGGTGATGGACACTGACCTGTTGATCCTGATTCTGTTTTGTGCAACTGCACTCTTTGCAAGCGCCCTGTTCTCCGGCTTGGAGACTGGTATTTACAGTCTCAATCGCGTGCGTCTGCATCTGCTGGAGCATCAGAACTACCGCAACGCAAATATCATTCACCGGCTGATGTCCAATTCCTCGACATTACTTGTGACGCTTTTAATCAGTAACAACATTGCCAACAACATCGCCACCAGCGCGCTTGGGCGGATCTATGAATACGCTGGTTATTCACCGTTTGAGATTGTGGTTTACAACATTCTGGTTCTCACACCGTTGCTGTTTGTGTTCGCAGAGACCTTGCCCAAGGATTTGTTTTCGGTGCATGCGGATCGGTTTGTTTACCCATTCGCACGGTTTCTGTTATTGATCAAATGGTTGTTGACGCTTTGCGGGTTACTGCCACTGGTGACATGGATGGGCGCTTTGACCATGCGTCTACTTGGTGGCTCAGCCAAGCAGGCCGTGTTCCACCCACGTATGCAGGTTGCCAGTCTCGTCCGTGAAGGCGTTGGTTATGGTCTACTTTCTGATGAACAGTCCGCCTTGACCGGCAGGGTGTTGCGTCTTGCACAGCGCAAGCTCGATGAAGAAATGACGCCTTGGGAAGATGTCATCACGATCAAGTCAACTGCCAGCGTTGATGAACTCTGGAGCCTGGCCAAGCGTTCGAGTATCTCCCGCTATCCCGTGCTCAATGAGCAGGGGGCCGTGCTCGGCATGGTGAGTCTGCATGAAGCATTGATGTACGACAAGGAACATTGCCCGCCTGTGACTGACTTAATACACGAATTACCCCGGCTTGATGTCGCAACCCCGATCCGCCGTGCGTTGCGTCAATTACAGGATGACAAAACAGCGATGGGGCTTGTTTGTGAAAATGATCAACCCGTGGGTATCGTCACCGTCAAAGACGTCGTCGAACCCCTCACCGGCGAGTTGGCAAGCTGGTAAGCCCCCGGAAGGTGATCGTTTATTTTCTACGCAAACCGCAAGCGGATTACTATTTGATTCGAACTCCGATATGGCATGGAACCTCTCCGACATCGCAGACGCCGTGTACACAGGCCTTAAACAACAGGCTCAAGACGATGACATGGAACAGGCCGTCTACGGCTTTGATCATCATGACGAATTAGGTTTACATCCCATCGTCCAGGCTGCTTTGCGGGATGCGGGATATGGTTTGCTCCCTGAGCAACGCTACCCCGATGACTGGAACAAACGCAAAAAGTCTCACGGCGAACGCTGCGATATCGTCCTCACACCCAACCCCGAAATCACAGCCCTCCGCGAGCCCGACCTCAAAGGCACGCTCTTCGACTCCACCGGCATGATCGACCCCGAAGAAGCCTACTGGCTGGAAATCAAATCCGTTGCCCAGTTCGAAACCGATGGCCCATTCCGCCGCTACACCAGCGAGCTACTTTCGCCGGTAGCCAAAGACGTGAAAAAGATATGGAAAGACAGCCGAATCTACCACGGCGGTTTGCTCTTGATCCTCTTCACCGAACGCAAAGAAGTCGGCGACCACGACATCAACGTCTGGCACACCCGCTGCCTCGACCGCGGCTACCCCATCGCCATCCCCGCCATCCGCGACTTCCCCATCACCAACCGCATCGGTAATGGTCATTGTCATCTGGGATTGTTTGGCGTGAGAGGGGGGTAGCAATTAAAATTTACATTTAAATTTTTTGTCAATCTGATATGAATCGACAAAATCATTGTGGTATTGAGCTAACCATTCATATTTTCCCTGCACCCTGGGGCAATTTGCATTCTTCCAACCCGCTGTAATATTCTCCGCATGTATTTGGATCCAATTTAATGCATGGGCCTCAGAGTCATTTTCGAGTAATTCATTAAACCAAACTCCTAGATAGTCTAGAAAATACTTATTGTCACCATTGAAATTGGTTGTTTTAAGAAGATTTTTTACTGGATTTATTTTGTTTGAATAGCAATTTTGACCCGCATGATTTGTAAAATAATCTGTAAATTCACTGTCGAGTGCAATTATTGGATTCACTATCGTCTTTTCTGTTCTGAATGCGTTTACTAGCCCTTGGCTAACAAGCATGTCTTTGTCATGAAACCACCATCCTTTTCCAATTCCTCCACGGAGAAAAATTGACTTTTTGACGCAGCATGCTTGCGCAATAATTATGCTGTGTAGTGCAGAAGCAATGGGATCAAATTCACCAGAAAATTGGGCGGCAACAGATTCGATATTTATGTTCACAACGATGCAGTCTGAAAATGCCAATACTTTTGTTTCGTAATAGTCATAGTCTGTGCTCAGTAATCCAGTTTCACCTTGGCAGTCAAATTCCTGCTGTACTTTTTTTAAATCCTCAATTATTAAGTTGAAATCACTTTCAGAAGAAGCATTTAATACTTTATCACTAAAACCTAGTATGTCTATAAAAGCGGTAATTCCTGTTTTCATAACAATCTCAAACTTGTTTCTGGGGATTAGAAATGAGGGGAGAAAAGGGGATATTTTACTTTATTACATCATCCCTCACACCACACCCCCATTCGCTCTCAACACCTGCCCATTCACCCATGCACCATCTTTACCAGCTAAGAACGCGATGGCGTTGGCGATGTCTTCGGGGGTGCCTAAGCGTTCCAATGGGGAGAGGTTGGCCAGGTGGTTGATGAACTCGGGGGTTTTGCCTTCGAGGAAGAGGTCGGTGGCGGTGGGGCCGGGGGCGAGGGCGTTGACGGTGATGTTTCGGCCACGCAGTTCCTTGGCGAGGACGGCGGTGGCGGCTTCGACTGCGGCTTTGGTGGCAGCGTAGACGCCGTAGTTGGGGAGCTTCATGCCGATGACGCTGGAGGTCAGGTTGATGATTCGCCCACCATCACGCAGGCGGTTGGCTGCTTCACGCATGGCATAAAGACTGCCTTTGAGATTGATGTCGATGAGTCGGTCAATGCTCGCATCATCAAACTCAGCAATGGGTGTCATCTGCAAGACGCCTGCATTGTTGATCAGCACATCAACCCCGCCGAAGGCTGTGATCGTTTCGTCAAACAGTTTTGTGACATGTTCGGATTGGCTGACGTCCGCCTTGATGGCAATCGCTTGGCCACCAGATTGCGTGATGTGATTGACGACTTCGTCTGCGGCATCGCGACGGTTGGCGAAGTTCACGACGACGGTCATGCCATCGGCTGCAAGGCGTTTAGCGATGGCCGCACCAATGCCACGGGAGCCCCCGGTAACGATGGCGATTTTCGTTGATGAGTTGGTTGTCATGAGTGATTCTCATTTCATGTTCGTGACTTTGAGCAGATTACATCGTATGGTTGACTTTAGCCTGCATTGACACGCGATAACAGAAAAAATCCAGTGAAGCATTGATTCAGGCGTTTAATCTGCCTAATATACTACGTATTCAGTTCTACGTATTCAGTTTTGGGTGAATCAAATGAGTGTATCGCAGAATGACATAGCCAAAGCAGCGGGGGTGAGTCAGCGGGCGGTGTCGTTTGCGCTTAACGGTAAACCCAATGTCAGTCAGGAGAAACGTGAGAAAATCCTCAGCGTGGCTCAAAAATTGGGCTACCGAATCAACGCTTCGGCCAGGGCGATGCGAACGCAGAGCACCGGGGCCATTGGCGTGTTGGTGCAGCATTACAATGTTGGTAACACCTTTTTGCAGGGCATTAATCACACGTTTCAGCAAGAAGGTTTTCACACGATTATTGAGCAGTTCACCAGCGTTTTGCCTTTGAGTGACACGCCTTGTCGCGTGGTGCTGGAGAATGTGGTTGATGGCTTGATCGTGATCAATTCTGATGCCACGATTATCGATTTGATCCAGAACCAATTCACCAATCTCATGGATCAGACGGTTTGGCTGGAGAGCTCGTATTTCGCGCCATTTAATTGTATTCGCCGCGATGAGATGAGCGTCTGCGACATGGCGGTCAAGCAGGTGGCAGCAGCTGGGTTCAAGCGCGTGGTGTACGTGGGATACCTGGAACATGCGATCGACCTGGAGCGTTTGAATACGCCGTTTGATAAGAACAAGCCTTATTTCGGGGGCATTCATTATTCGAGTTATCAACGCTATGCAGGTATCAAAGATGCGTGCGCCAAATACGGCCTTGAGTTTGTCCCGGTGGGCTCGGGCGTACATGACAAACCCATGTCAGCAGACCAACTGGCGGCACACATCAAGCATGCATCAGGCATCAAATCGGCAGTGATTCCTTATGACATCCTCATGACGCAATGGGTTTTCAGACAGCTGGCTTTGGTGGGGATGGTTTGCCCGCGTGATTATGGGCTTATGTCACTGGATGACATGCGCACGTTTCAGCAGCAGCAGTTCTGGCCGGAGCTGGCGCGGGTGACATTCGATCGTGTTGCTGCGGGTGAAATGGCTGCCCAGATGCTGTTGCAGATGATCAAAAACAAGAAGCAGGTCAAATCGATCAATGTCACAGGTCAATGGGTCGATGGTCAGACTTTGGCTATCGACTGAGAAATGGACCGTTAAGACACAATTTTCAGATGTGAAAGGGTATTGAATGCCAACCGTTTTATGTAAACAAAAACACGCGTTCACGCTCATTGAGTTACTGGTTGTGATTTCCATTATCTCACTGCTTATTTCGATTCTCTTGCCTGCGTTGGGTAACGCTCGCAAAGCAGCCCGGGCGATGCAATGTCTGACGCTGCTTAAGCAATATGGTGCAGGCAATTTTCTGTATACGCAGGATCATCACGGTTGGTACATTCCCATTCGCAGGCAGGATGCGGACACGGACCAGGGGATGTGGACACGCAATACCTACCTGCAGGATGTCATGAATACCGTCGTCAACCCAGGCACCAACTATTGGAAAGCATCGCTGCTTTGCCCCGACGCCAAGGAAGCGCTGGGCAAGCCGCATCCTGATCGGCCGCAGACTTTCTACATGAATTGGAGCTATGGCTACAACAGCACCTGGGACGGGCTCTGGAATTTTCCGGTCTATCGATCCTACAACGGCATCAACATCCGCCATATCACACAAAGTGAAATGGATCACGTCGGTCCCTCCTCCAAAGCCATGTTCGTCGATGCTCTGGACTTCCAATTGGTCGCAGGTAACACAACCTTCTGGAGCGGCACCGATGCGAAAACGCTTGACGTTCGCCCCAACACGGCAATGAGTTTTCGACATAGCAGTGGCAGTGTCATGAATTCGGTCTTTTACGATGGTCATGCAAGCGCGATCCGTTTCGAAGATGCCAAAGACAATGAGAAACTCTGGCTGCTCGATCCGGATGATCAAATCAACTGACCATCGACACATTTAGTTTCATTCACACAAAACCATAGGAATCGATTCGTCATGATTAAGGCCAGTGTTTTTACGTTCCTGCTTGGAATGGCGATCTCGTCGTTCTCATATGCTCAGAGCCTGCCTCAGCCGATCCAACAAGCGATTGACAAGTTTAAACCCCAGGCGATGCTGCCTCAGGATGCATTGGATCACGCTCGCTTGCAACAGAACGCTGAAGGCTTGGGCAAAGTTACTTTCCCTGAGAAAGGCGTGGTGGAGTTGGTCTGTGAAAAAACATCTTCGCAGGTCATTGATTTGCAACTGGTGGTCAATGTTCCCAAGGCAATGCAAAAGGGCGATACGCTTTTACTGGTAGTCAAAGCCCAATCGATTGAGCATGATCGGCGCTGTGATTTTGGTCTGTTGTTTTTGAACTTTGAGCGTGATGTCAAATGGACCAAATCGCTGGGTTATCAGGTCAAGCTCAGCAAAGAACCGAAGTTGCTGGCCATCCCATTTCAATTGCGTGAAGACACACCTGCTGGCGAAGGCCGACTCACCTTTCCCATTGGCTATTTCCCGCAGACCTTGCGCCTCAGTGAACTGCAACTCTACAATTTCGGCAAGCAAATCGCAGTCGATGATCTGTCTATCAAACAGTATGCGTATGAAGGTCATGAGCCCGACGCGGCTTGGCGTAAAGAGGCTGCCAAACGCATAGAGCAATACCGTAAAGCGCCTTTGGTAGTGACGGTGGTTGATGCGCAGGGCCAACCTCTGAAAGATGCGGCTGTGCATGTGCAGATGCAGCGACATGCCTTTGCGTTTGGGACTGCCGTTAACGAATGGAAGTTCGTCGGGGATGATTCGGATCGGCGCATCTACAAACAGAAGGTGGCAGAGCTATTCAATACCGCCACCCTGGAGACTGGCTTGAAATGGTTGTCTTGGTATCGCCAGGGCAATCGCCAACGTCTCGACGCGACCATGCAATGGCTTGCGGATCACGATATTGCCGTACGTGGGCACACGATGGTTTGGCCCTCCTGGAAGAAGTCTCCCAAGACGCTGGTTGAGAAACTCAAGGCTGATCCACAATATCTCCGTGAGCAGGTCTTGGCGTACATTGAGCAAGTTGGCCAACTCTGTAAGGATCGTGTGGTCGAATGGGATGTCCTCAATGAAGTGCACAACAATCACGACTATCTGGATGTGCTCGGTGAAGAGGAAATTGATACATGGTTTGCCAAGGCACGTGAGGTGGATTCGGATGCGCCATTGTTCATCAATGAGTTTGGGGTCATGCAGGGCAAAGGTGGGTATTCACTTCTCAAGCAGGACAAACATTACCAGCTCATCAAGCGATTGCTCGACCGTGGCGTTGGGATTGATGGTATTGGTTTTCAAAGCCACTTCCGGCTGTATGCAGTGACGCCCCCAAAGCGCGTCTGGGAGATCCTGGATCGCTATGCCCAATTGGGTTTGAAAATCGGCATCACAGAATATGACCTAGCATGGGTCAGCGAAGACTTTCAGGCTCAGTATTTGCACGACTTCATGCTCGCAACTTTCGCCCATCCGTCCGTCAATCAGTTCATCATGTGGGGCTTCTGGGATGGCTCACATTGGCGGGAAGACGGGGGGATGTTTGCAAAGGACTGGCGTGAGAAACCCTCGCTTGTTGTCTACAAGGATTTGGTCTTCAAGCAGTGGTGGACCGATGAAAACAAGACCACCGATTCGGATGGACAAATTCAGACACGTGGCTTTCTTGGGCAGTATCAACTGACCATCAGCGCCCACGGCAAGTCTGTGACGCAAAGACTCACATTGCCCCAACAAGGCAGTGCGTTGACCGTGGTTTTGCCTTGAGACCCAAGACCTTCTTCAACGGCTTGGATCGATTACCGATATGCCATTGAATCTGCGGGATTGCTCCGCATAGCTTGAATGCTTGTTTGAAATCTACAGTTTCAGAACATTGCCACCCAATTTTGATCGCTAACGGCCATCGCTGAATTTCTTGATTCAGTGTTCTTTGAGCTTGATTTGTATGGCGGGTGTGCCTAGCATGTACTACGCATTCAGTTCTGCGAATTCAGTACTACGCATTCAGTAGAGGTCAGCCATGTCCGTTTCACAATACGATATTGCCAAAGCAGCCGGAGTCAGCCAAAGGGCGGTTTCATTTGCTTTGAATGGTAAACCCAATGTCAGTAAAGAGAAGCGTGAAAAAATCATCCGTATGGCCCAGAAAATGGGGTATCGCCCCAATGCCTCGGCGCGCGCGATGCAAAGTCGATCCACCGGCACGATCGGCGTGCTGGCGCAGCACTATGTCTCGGAAGAGGCCATGATTGCGGGGATCAACCAAAAGCTGCAGCAAGCTGGCTATTACACCATGATCGAGCAGTACGGCGGCGTCCTCAAACTCGATGCCAACAAATCCAGACTGCTTCTGGAGCGGGTGGTCGATGGGTTGATCATTCTCAATGCGGATGATTCGGTAACCCAATTGGTTGATAATCAATTTTCCAATCTGTCATCCCAAATGGTTTGGCTGGAGAGTTCACATTTGGGTTCGACAGGTTGTATTCGCCGAGATGAAGACGCGGTGACCGAACATGCCTGCAATTGCCTCAAGAGTAAGGGCTATGACCGGGTTTTATACATTGAACGACATGCGGGGTTGGAGCCAGGACGTAAGCAGTTTCCTTACACAGGAGGGATTCATTACAGTTGCCTGGCGCGGCATCTGGGGATGCAGTCTCATGCCCAACAAGTCGGGCTGCAGTTCAATTGGATCGATTCGAATTTACGCCTTGAGCCCCTGACATCTCAGCAGTTGTCTGAGCATCTGGATTTAAAACGTGGTGATCGTGTTGCAGTCGTTGGCTATGACTTCTGGGTTGCTGAATGGGTTTATCGGCGATTGCTGAAACTGGGGTTGGATTGTCCGGATGACTACGGTCTACTTTCACTTGATGAACATCGGCAATTCAAGACCGCCAACATCTGGCCAGAATTGTCTTACTACAAATTTGATCGTCATCACGCAGGGCATTTGGCAGGGCAAATGGTTTTGGACTTACTCAAGAAACAGACGCCATGCCCATCGCATCTATTTGGCCCGGAGTTCATTGAAGGTCAGACCCTCTAACAAGCAAAGCAAAGGATAGCCCAATGCGATTTCGACACAACGCCTTTACGCTAATCGAGCTGTTGGTGGTGATCTCCATCATCTCGATTCTGATCTCAATTCTCTTGCCGGCATTGGGGGCGGCGCGCAGGTCTGCCCGTGCGATGCAGTGCATGACGTTACTCAGGCAGTATGCGTCATCCAATTTCGTTTACGCTAATGATCATGCCGGTTGGTTTGTCCCGTTTCGCAATGCCACATCGAGTTCTCAAACGACATGGCAAAAGGTCGCGTATTTTCAGGAACTGCTCCAGGCACGTAAACCTGTCGACGGAACCAGTGTCTATTGGAATGCCAACAAGGCTTGTCCCGATGCGTCACTTGCCACTGCAACAATGACCAGCAGTGGCAAGGTCAACATGCAATTGACCTATGGTGCTAACAGTTCATGGGATTGGAATTCCAGCAAAACCGGTTGGGATTATCCACCTTATCGAACCTACAACGCTCAATCCTATCGTGTTCTTACACAGTCGGAAATCGACCCGTACGATGTGTCGAGCAAAGTCATGTACAGCGATGCAGTCGATTGGCAAATCAACGGCACACGCGTCGACAAGTGGCAGGGCAGTGACGAAATGACCGTGTACAGTGTGTCAGGCTACAACGGATGTATGAGTTTTCGACATAGTAACGGCCGTGTGATGAACGCGTCGTTTTATGATGGGCATGCTGAAGGTGTTCGACAGGAAGCAGCATTGGGTAACGCACGCATGTGGTTACTCCAGGCGGATCAATAAAGACACTGTTTTACCGGGCGGAAGAACGTGACACTCGTATGCGCGCTCGATCTGGCTATCTTTTTTGACCTAAGGAAATTTTGAATATGA
>JBICHS010000695.1:0-2927 GCA_043101135.1 Phycisphaeraceae bacterium JB051 | reverse complement strand
GTGTGGCGTATTGATCTGGCCGATGGGCTTGAGCGTGATGGCTGTCATGGAACTTCCTTTTCCTGCGATCCTGACAACAGGCGCAGGACGACATTGAGAAGAACTGCAAAAGTCATACCAAATGAGATTTAACTGTCTTTTAATGTCACCCCTGCCCAATTGATCACCAGACAGCAAAAAATGCCTGCCCATGCAGCAGATTTCAGGATCACGCAAGCGATGCCCGCCAGCGAGTGTGCGGATGAACACGAACCTGCAAAGTAGACTTGCCAAAATCGCGATTTCGTGCGTATAATGTGCGGCTCGTCGCCAGCTTAGCTCAGTGGTAGAGCAATGCTTTCGTAAAGCATAGGTCTGGGGTTCAAATCCCCAAGCTGGCTTTTTTTCAAGGCTGACACAGTCTGTCTGGATGTGTTGACCGACATTGCCACTATAGCTCAGTTGGTAGAGCAGCGGTTTTGTAAACCGCAGGTCGCCGGTTCGAGTCCGGCTGGTGGCTTTCACAGCAACAGACCCACCCCGCAAGTTCTCAGCTTGGCGGGGTTTTTTATTTGGTTTATCGCCTGTAAAATCACTTCAGCAAAGGCTGGCTGATATCTGGTCACCAACCCGATGGCCATTGACTTCTGGGAACCCCTTCACGATTTGAGTTTTGACATGATCCACTTCCGGCTGCATTGGCAATTCTGTTTACTTCTGATGGCATTTTTGAGTCTGGGGATCACGCAGACCACCCAAGCCTGTGCATGGGATTACGACACCATTGCCATGGAACGCCAGCGTTTCCCCGAAGCCCACGAGTTAATCGTTGGCTACTTCGTCCGTCACTCCGATGCCTATTACCAGTGGCGAATCGAAGACCGTCAGAAAACACCTTTGGAGCAACGCACCCCGGCTCAATATGACGACATTGCCGTGGCATACGACAAGCTCGGTGAATCACCCAAAGCCATCCAAACCATATTGGAGAAAATCGACCGCTTCCCCGATCAAGGCGTCTACGAATCCCAGGCAAACCTCGGCACGTTTTACATTCACAACGGTGAACTGGAAAAGGGACTCGTCCACATCAAAAAAGCCATCGAAATCAACCCCGACGCCCACTTCGGCCGCGAGATTTATCAGCAGTTGCTGGTGGAGTATGTGATCAAATGCCGGCATGTCAATGGGGATAAGAAGTTGCCGTTAATCAAAGAACCCTCTTTGCATACACGTGAGCATTTTGGATATTTTGTAGCTGAACGCCTGGGACATGACTTCATGGACCAGTCACAATTCTCAAAAGCTGCAAAAGGCATCAAAGGGATGATGCGGTTTGGGCATTACGATTCGCCAATCCTGCTCGAAGCATTAGGCGATCTATTTAGTTCAGGTGGTCGGATTACAGATTCAAAAATGCTTGCTGCCAGAGCCTATCTCAAAGCTTCGTACGCAATCGATGATCCAGAACAAAAACAGATCTATCGTATGAAGGCTGATGAAGCCATACGTATGCACGAGCACATCAGTCTGGAGAGAATTGAAAAAGATCTGAAAAACGAACTGGAGCAAGGCAAAGCATTTTTCACACAAATAGAAAATGATGAAGCGCAATGGGTTCGCCAAGGAAAGAATCTCGACCAGGAATTTGAAAAGAAGTATTACAACACTGATATACCTTCCCTGAAAGTTCACTGGGGGCTATTTGAAGGCACATCAAAATGGACGCTTGTGTTTTTGATTCTCCTTGTCACAAGCAGCCTTACCATCTTATTGATGGCATTCCGAAAGCTATACATGATGATCAAGCGATACACCACTTCAGTAAACCAACAACCCGACGCCCCCTCCCAAACTTGACAGAATCACCTGATAGATTAAGATTTTGGGTTCAAAACTTGCCTCGGTGAGTCATAGGTTCTTGTATGCGTGCAAGGTATGACTTTTTGAGCAGTTTGATTTGGTGGAATTTACGACCCAAGTGAACTGAAATTGGCAGTGAACTTGGGCTTTTTGCATGACACTTGGGAGCAGCAATGGATACATACGCCAACCTCGATATCCGCGATACCGTCTCGGCTCAACGTTACATCAACACCGCTTTGGAAGCTGAAAGCAATGGCGATCGTCTCGGTGCCATTGAAGCTTATGAAGCTGCCTATGCCGCAGACCCGGATAATCCTGAAACCTGCTTCCGTCTGGCATACAACCTTGACCTGGTTGGCGAAGAAGACGAAGCGCTGCACCTTTATGAGCAGGCTTGTCAGTGTGAACGCCCTGCCCTTAACGCCCTGATGAACCTGGCGGTGCTTTACGAAGACCGTGGCCAGTATGCTCAGGCTGAGCGTTGCATCCTTCAGGTGCTTGCGACCGACCCCAACAACGAACGTGCTTTGCTTTACCTCAAGGACGTGCAGGCTTCCAATCACATGAAGATTGATGAAGACGAAGACCGCAACCTTGAAAAACAGCGTGCTCTGTTCGACACTCCGGTGACCGACTTTGATCTTTCCGTGCGTGCCCGCAATGCTCTGCGTAAGATGAACATTCGCACGCTTGGCGATCTGCTCCGCGTGACCGAAGCTGAACTTCGCAGCTACAAGAACTTCGGCGAAGCTTCCCTGGAAGAAATCAAGACCATGCTTGCTCAGCGTGGCCTGCGTCTGGGCGAAAGCCGTGAACAGGCTCAGAACCAGATGAAGCAGCAGATGTACAACGATGCGACCGGCGCCCCCGAAGGTCAGGAAGAAGGCGACGAAACCATGCAGCAGTCCGTGGCCGAGCTGAATCTCTCAGTGCGTGCCCGCAAGGCCCTTGCCCTGCTGAACATCAACTACATCGGTGACCTGATCAACAAGACCGAAGCCGAACTCATGGGCGTGAAGAACTTCGGTATGACCAGCTTGCTTGAAATCAACGAGAAGCTTGCCGAACGCGGCCTGAGCCTC
>JBICHS010000694.1:0-6076 GCA_043101135.1 Phycisphaeraceae bacterium JB051 | reverse complement strand
ACGGATCTCCCGGTCAGGCCCGTCAGATTCCCCCGCTTCGCCGACTCATCTGGCGGCTTGTGTGAATGGACGAAGGTTTTTGCTGAACACGACGATATGTCATTCCCGCGCAGGCCCGAATCCAGTGGCATTCTGTAGACGCTTGCACATATCACTGGACTCGGGCCTGCGCGGGAGTGACGGTAAGTCTTTGGGAGTGTGGTAAGCGTACTACAAATGCGATGTGTCGCAAAGCAGTTGCTGATCCATTGCATGTAACACGCTGATTGTGCGCAATGAAAAACCGCGGTGCTGAGGTGTGACACCGCGGTTTCGTGGATTCGTTTGATGTCAAAGCGTGTCGTCGGTCAGTTAGTTGACTTCGACGGCTTCGCGGGTGTACTCGCCGATGAGTTCAATCTGGACGCGGCTGATGCCAAAGCCCAGTGCGTCTTCGATTTCTTTGAGTACGTGCTGAGGAAGGTTGTCCAGCAGTTTCTGTCCCAGGGCTTCAGGAACGTCCGAGAGGCTGCCTGTTGCACAGTCTCGGATATGCAGGTGGTCATCGACTGCAGCGTCGTAGCGGGCGGATGTGCCACCGTCAGCAAGCTTCTGCGCCAACCCGGATTTGACCAGGGCTTCGAGGGTGTTGTACACCGTTGCCAGACTGATGCCTGAATCGGAGCGTGAAAGCTTTTTGAAAAGCTGGTCTGCTGTGGGATGGACCTTTTCACTGGCCAGCGCGGTATAGACCGCAAAACGTTGGCGGGTGAAACGGAGGCTGTGGGCGCAAAACAGTGAATGGACTGCAGCCTCGTCTAATTCGTGATGGTGATGTTGATGCATGGCGGGTTCCAAGGCTCGAAACTACTGGTGCGTTTGTGTTCTAATGGGTTTTAGTTTTAGAACTATTATAATTATAGGCTCTCAAACCGGCAGGGGAAAGCATTTTTTGCCAAATACCTTGTTTCGTTGAGCGTCAGCGTGTTGCGTTTTTTGATGTTCAATGCTGCTATTGCCGTGTGTGTAACAGCTTGAGAGAGGTCTAAGGCGGGTTGCATGCGTGCTCAGTCAACGAAAAAACAGGATGAACCGTGCGAAGACGATCCATCCTGATGGCTGTGTCGATGAGCTGTGAGAAAGTTGGGTAGATGCGTTTAGCTGTGCATCATGTTTTGGGTGTTACTCTTGGGTGGCTTGCTTCTTGTCTTTGCGAGCTTCGCGTGCAGCCTTGATTTCTTCGGGGCTGATCTTGCCATCACCGTCGGTGTCGATGGCCTTTTTGCGTTCTTGCATTTTGGCTTTGTGTGCTTCACGGGCGGCTTTGCGTTCTTCGTCACTGAGTTTGCCATCACCATCGGTGTCGAATTTTTCGAGCATCTTGGCTTTGCGCTGGGCAATCTTGGCTTCCATAGCCGCTTTTTCTTCATCACTGAGCACACCGTCACCGTTGGTGTCCGCGTGTTTTTCCATGCGTTTGCGCATCATGGCTTCACGTTGGGCTTTGGCAGCGGCTTTTTCTTCGTCGCTGATGACGCCATCGCCGTTGGTGTCGATTTCCTTGCGTTTGTTTTCACGCATCTCTTTCATTTTAGCTTTGGCGGCTTCGCGTTCTTCCTTGCTGATCTTGCCATCACCATCGGTGTCAGCCATTTCCAGCATGCGAGCTTTGCGGTCACCCTTGTCCGGCTTTTCGTCTGCCATGGCGTTGGTGGTGACGATCATGCCCATGGACAGAACAGTGAGTAACGAAATTTTGGTCAGGCGAGTCATGTTTTATTTCCTTGTGTAGGAGGTGTGTTCGGTTTTTCCTGAAACTGAAAGCCAAACGCACCGTGACAAGGCGTATTGCAAGGGGTGATGAAAAATTTGTTGGTAGCAAGGGGGGGATAGACAATTTCGCCCCATCCCATTGAAAACGCGCGTTGTGTTTGAACTGCTTAAATTGGAGCACCGGGTGTAAACCTGGTGCAGGCTGTGAATGGTGTTATGGGGAACCTGTACTGCATCGACATGCGGGGCTCATTCATGCACGCGTTTTAATGGGATGGGTATCAGGCACCATCAAACACCGGTGCTCAATCCTGCATTCCCGGGCATAAAAAAAGGCGTCCCCGTTGATGGGGACGCCTGGTTTGTTCTGAGGTGGCTCTCTGGGTTTCTTTGAGTTTACCTACCCTAAAGATTCGGAGCGAGCAGATAAACCCCTTGGAATTCCTGGGGCCGAGCGTTCATGCCATGCCCCACTTTTAAGTTGTACTGTTATTTCTTCTTGGTTGCCTTTTTGGTTGCTTTCTTTTTGGCGACTTTCTTGACGACCTTTTTAGCAACCTTCTTTTTGGCAACTTTCTTCTTGGCGACCTTTTTGGCGGGGGCCTTCTTGGCAACCTTCTTCACGACCTTCTTCTTAGCTACCTTCTTCTTGGCTACCTTTTTCTTGGCGACCTTCTTGGCCGGTGCCTTCTTGGCAACCTTCTTTACGACCTTCTTCTTGGCGACCTTTTTGGCCGGTGCCTTCTTGGCAACTTTCTTTACGACCTTCTTGGCAACCTTTTTCTTGGCGACCTTCTTCGATGCTTTTTTCTTAGCCATGGGCTTATCCTTTCAAGAACGCCCTCAGAACATTTATCCAATTAAACGCGCTAAGTAATTTTAAGTCAATAAAAATTACCTACCTTAACGCGAATTCTTATCGGCAATGAACGGTACTCAGCTTGAGGATTCGTTTAAATGTTCATCAAAGATGTTATACGGTCATCTCTTTTTCTTTGATCAACAACAACACAACAACATCAATCCTCTTCTTCCTGTGGGTTGTATTGCGCGACAATCTGTTGTTGAACATGTGCAGGAACCGCTTCGTAATGACTCAGCTCCATCGTGTATGAACCCACACCGCCTGTCATCGCTTTAACCGCTGATTGATAGTTGGAAAGTTCAGCCAACGGTGCCTGTGCGCGAATGCAAAGCATGTCGCCGGGCAATGTATCCGTACCAGTGATGCGCCCACGTTTACCCGATAAATCGCCTGCAATATCGCCCATGTTCACTTCGGGGACTGTGATTTCCAAGTCGACTAACGGTTCTAAAACAGCAGGCCCGGCTTTGCTCACAGCATCAATGAATGCACGCTTGCCTGCAGTGACAAATGCCACTTCCTTGCTGTCGACAGGATGATGTTTGCCATCGTAAACACTGACTTTGATGTCCTGCATCGGATAGCCTGCGATGCAGCCTTGTTCCATTACCGTGCGGACACCCTTTTCAATTGCAGGGATAAAGGCAGCAGGAATCGAGCCGCCAAACGTTTCGTTGGCAAATTCAAAACCATCACCACGTTCTTTGGGCTCAATGCGCAAATAAACTTCACCAAATTGTCCTGCGCCGCCGGATTGTTTCTTGTGACGATGATGGCCTTCGGCTTTGCCTTGTACGGTTTCCTTGTATGCGATCTTCGGTGGCTCGGTATCCACTTCGACGTTAAAGCGCTCTTTCATCTTCTCAAGCACGATGCGCAGATGCAGTTGACCAAGACCATACATCACGGTTTGGCCGGTGGTGTTGCTGCGTTCAATGACCAAACAGGGGTCTTCAGCAGTCATGGATGAGATTGCTTTGGCCATCTTGGTCTCATCACCACGGCTCTTGGCTTCGATGGCAATGCCGTCCATGGGTTTGGGGAAGTTAAGCGGGCGAAGGTGAATCACTTCATCAGCGGGATCGTCGTGAAGTACGCAATCAAAGTCCAGGTCATCGAGTTTTGCCAACGCGCAGATGTCGCCGGGGATGCCCGAGTCGACTTCGGCATGTTCCTTGCCATCGAGTTTATGTAAGTGTGCAACACGAATCGGTTTCTTGCTGTGACCGATAAGCAGTTGCGTGTCGTGATTGATCGTGCCTTGATGGATTCGGAAGATACCCATGCGGCCGACGAAGGGGTCGACGGTGACTTTAAAGACATGTGCAATGACATGCTTGGAAGGATCGGGCTCTGCATGAAACTCGACTGCCTTTTCGTCTTCACCTTTGATAAACGGGCGTGGGTTGCCTTCCATGGGATTGGGGGCAAGTGAGACCAGAAAGTGCAGCAGGTCGTCAATGCCCGCGCCGGTGGTGGCTGAGGTAAAGAGAATGGGAACCAGGTGTCCTTCGCGGAGCGCTTCTTCAAACGCGCCGTGCATTTCGTCGGGTTTGACGTCGCCTTCCTCAAGATATTTTTCCATCAGCGATTCGTCGACTTCAACAATCTGGTCAATGATGGCTGTGTGTGCTTCATGGACATCGGAGAAGTCCGCCTTGCCATCGGCTTTGACGAGAACGTCAATAACACCTTTGCCACCATCACAAGGCAGGTTGAAGGGCAGGCATTCGTTGCCAAAGCTTTCGCGGATCTGTTCCACGAGCATGGGCAGGTCGACATTGTCCTGATCGATCTTGTTGATGATGATCGCACGGCAGAGATTACGGTCCTTGCCGAACTGCATCATGCGTCGGGTCATCATTTCGATGCCGTTGTGTGCGTTGATGACGACCGCCATGGTTTCGACCGCAGGCAGGACGCTTAGTGCATGTCCCATGAAGTCGGGGAAGCCGGGTGTGTCGATGAGGTTGATGTGCTTGTCTTTGTAATCGCAGCTGACCACTGAGGACGAGAGGCTGTGCTGGTGATGTTTTTCCAGCGGGTCGAAGTCGCAAACCGTGTCGCCACGTTCGATTGAGCCCATGTTGCCGATTTTACCGGTGTGCTTGAGGATGGCCTCGGTAAGCATGGTTTTGCCAGCCGAACCGTGGCCAACGAGCGCAACGTTGCGAATGTCCTCAGTGGTGTACTTAGGCATGATGACGTGTACCTCCGTATGGATGTGGAAAAGATTTGGATGTAGTGCGTAAAAAGACTTGAGTGTCAGTAGTATAAGCTTGCGCAAATTTAACTGCACGTAAATCGGCGTGGGTCAGAAGGGAAAAGGCCGTTTTTGTCACTTGGGTCATGTGCGTCCCGGCTTTATTTTTCAAACATTTGCGTCAAGTTAATACGTGATGTTAGGCACAAGAGTTCTTGCGGTCTTGTGTTTTGTGAAGCAATCTTTGTTGTTGTGAAAATCGGTTTGCGTTTTACAAAGCCGTGCCCCTCCCGGGTCACGGGTGTCGGGGTGAGATGACGGTTAATCGACCCGTGCCGCAGGAGCGACACGGCTTTGGGCACAGCTCCGACTGCCAGATCGACACCCATTTGGCGTTTACAGGTCCCAACGTGGCAGGTCCGGCGGTTTACGGGGGTGTTAGGGGGTGTTGCGAAATATTTTTAACTATCTGTTTTTGCATGCTTTGTGTCTTGTTGTGAAAAATATCTCAAACTGACACTCTGGCGCCTGCCTTGCAACATGACTGATGCCATGCAAAACGTGCGTCTGGACAGGTCGACTCGTTTGAACGTGCTGCTGACGGAAGACCGGCCGCGCGGCGATGGGCATTGGTCACACCATTTGCCCCGTCTGCTTGAGCCGTTTGGCGTGTACACCCACGTCGCCCACAGCGGACGCCAGGCCATCGACTTTGCCGAGCGCAACCCGATTCACGCGGCCGTGGTCGACCTGAGTACCCCGATCGACACACCGGGTGTGCCTTCGACGGACGGGACCGACGGCATGTGGCTCATTGAGCTCTTGCGTCGTCTGCCCAACAAGCCGCCGTTTGTGGTGGTGACAAGCCCGATGATCGATGACGCCCAGTTGTCCCGCGTCTTGCATCAGGCACTCAAAGCCGGCGCGTTTAGCGTGCTCAACCGACCGGCAAGCCTCAATGACGTGTTGACCGTCTTCCAGAGACTCGTCGACACCTGCTACGCCGGATCATGGCCCACGCCACCGGCTGGCAACCACAGTTAACGAACTCAAGTCGATTCGCGTGGATCGACTTTGAAATTTGGATAAGAATCCGACCAATATGGTCAGTGAAATTTTGGAAACCTCAACGAACTTTAAAAGCGTTCAACGTATCAAAGGAGATTGAAGCATGAACGTGCGTCCACTCGGCGACAAGATTATCGTCAAACGTGTCGAAGCCCAGGAAAAAACCGCATCCGGTATCTATCTGAGAT
>JBICHS010000693.1:0-4674 GCA_043101135.1 Phycisphaeraceae bacterium JB051 | reverse complement strand
GAGCTTGTCGGTCAGGACACCTTTGAGTTTTGCCAGCGTTTGGGACCGGTTCATGTGCCTTCTCCTCGCGATAAAGTCCAACACTCAGGACACTCGTCAAACTGGTCAAAGCTTGGTTGCGTAACATCACATTCCCTCCTGTGAGTGAAACAACACTTGTTGACAATGATCAGTAAAGCAAGGGCTGTGCCAGATAGGATGGGGCACATCTGACATTATTTTAAACCATGACCCCAAAAAGTATTGGGAAATTTTGGCATAAATCCCAATAACGGGATATTTTTGCTGCTTTGGGCGTAAAATTGTTTCTTGCGATCAAAATATGATCGCCGTGTTAAAAATAATCACATGAAATGAATGGCTGCATCACTGCTGTGATGCTCAAACAACGAAGCTTATGCATGCATCGAGAATGCGAAAAGACTTGCTGAAAATAAGTGATTAAAACCGACCTTGATGCCTTACGGCGTGGCGGACACCGTCAGGCTGATCCCCAACTTGTTCATGCGTTGGCGAAGTGTCGTGCGGCTGATCCCCAGGAGTTTGGCGGTCTGTTGAAGTTGGCCATGCGATTGGTTGAGGGCTTCGACGATGAGCAGTTTGTCCACCGTGTCGATAATGCTCTGGCGGACTTCGCCATGCTTGTTGGTATCCGAAAGGGTTTGCGTGATCAGTTGCTGAAGCTGGCCATCGTTCGTAGTGGGGGAGGCAGCAGCGGGTGTGTCTGCATTGGTACTCTGGGGCCGGGCTAGGCGGATATGCTCAGGCAGGAACTCGGCTTTGAACACCGTGCCACGGGCGACAAGCAGGGAAGCTTTGATCGCGTTCTCCAGTTCACGCACGTTACCGGGCCAGTCATAGCTGAGGATGGTCGCAATGGCGTCAGGGCTGAATTTACTGATATGCGTGCCGAAGGAGTTATTGAGTTCGTCCACGAAATAATGAGCCATCAATACTGCATCAACTTCGCGTTGACGCAGTGGGGGCAGGTGGATCGTTGCGACCTTCAGGCGGTAATACAAGTCCTGTCGGAACCGCTTGGTTTCAATGAGCTGTTCCAAGGGCTGATGCGTTGCAGCAATGATGCGCACATCACAGTTAATGATTTTCGAACCGCCGAGGCGGGTGAAATTATGGTTCTGCAACACACGCAGTAACTTCACCTGCGTTGCCAACGGCATATCGCCAATTTCGTCGAGTAACAACGTGCCGCCGTCCGCTTGTTCGAACTTGCCTTCGCGTTGATGATCCGCGCCGGTGAAAGCACCTTTTTCATGGCCGAAGAGTTCGTCTTCCAAAAGTGTTTCGGGGATGGCTGCGCAGTTGATGGCAAGAAACGGCTTATCTGCACGACGCGAATGTTTGTGGATCGCCTGGGCAATGATTTCTTTACCTGTGCCCGACTCGCCGGTGAGAAGCACGTTGACCTGTCGCGGTGCAATGAGCCCAAGTAACTTGTACACATTGAGCATGGCAGGGGACTGGCCAATGATGCCATCGTCCGCGCCTTGGATCGTCATGCGCCCACGTGGGTGAGCGACCATGTCTGCAGCAGACTGCAATGCTTCTGACATATGCTCATGCAGAATGTCCGGCTGAATCGGTGTTACCAGACATTCAATCGCGCCACGTTTCATCGCTTCAATCGTTAGGCGACTGTCAGCAACCGACGCAATCACGATCACCGGCAACTGCGGGTATTTTTCGTGGAGTTCCTGGAAATGCTGAATCTGACACAATGCCAAGGCTGCATGCTCAACGGATTCGGGTGCTTGATTGGGTGTGTTGAAATGCGTCAGCGATGCGTGAAGCTCGACGCAGACCTCTGCGACTTGATCCAGGACCAATGTGTCCAAGCCGATAGCAAGGACGGCATTTTCCTCTGTCGCCTGAGATTTATCAGTGACATTGGCTGCTGGCGTTGCAGATGCCGATGAATCTTTTGAGTTGGTTTTCTTCCTTGGGTGAGGAGGCATTAAACAGGCTCCTGAACAGGCCGGGGTTCCCTATCCGCAGACTACATGTTACATCATATAGCATGGCGCAGCTCAAGAACCTGTTTAACACCTCCTCCCCCCGGAAGCATTCCCCTGTGAATTCGACACAAGCTGCCAGATGAGATCAAAGATCGAATCTGACGGGTAGCCGTTATCCAATCTCATGCACGTGTCTTTGCTACCAGATACCGATCCATACACGCACTGAGTTTGGCAAGCAGTTCATCGGGATCACGGTTGTCCCACTTCGTTGGATGCAAGGGTTCACATGTCACCGGCCCGTCATAGCCAATCTGACGCAGGGCATCATGAAAACCATTCAGATCAATCATGCCTGTCTCGCCCGGTAGATCACGCTCAAACGCAGACTGTTCATCAATCTCACGACCGGCGATCGCATCGTTGACATGCACGGCAACTACCTGTTCGTTGGTCAACGCCGTCAGGTCCGACACTGTTTCGCGGGCACAGTACCAGTGCATGCTGTCGAGCATTAGTCCGACGTTAGGCAGGTTCACATCCGCAAGCAGCTTCAGCGTGCCTTTGAGGTCATGAATAAACTGCATGTCAAAATCCTTGCGGCGGGTCAGTGGGGCGATGTACTCCAGACCCAGGCGGATGCCATGTTTTGCCATGACGGTCCCAGCTTCAGTGAGGCGTGAAACATGCATGTCCCAGCACTGCTGATAATCCAGTGTTTCGTGAAACGGCATGAGTACCCACATCGACCGCGTGAAGCCAAGCTCTGCAGCAATCGCGCATCGCTCATCCAGCGTGGTCATGTTCGCTTGCCAATCTTCATCCGAGTCATTGGACTTGTTGGTCAGCAGGCTGCAATTACCCGCGCGAACACCGGCGTCAGTAATCGCCTGTTTAACTTCGTTGATATTTTCAGCAGTTACTTGGCTGCCACCATGACGGAAGCGAAACTCCACACCTTCAAAGCCATGCTTTTTTGCATAGGCGATGGTTTGCAATGGCGTGCAGTTGATTTTCAACAGATCGGGGATCAGGCTTTTGTACATCATGTTTCTCTTTGACTTGTTTCTTAGCTGACGATCTCAAATTCTCGGGGGCACAGTTCATGACAGCGATTTAAAATCCGAATTTGCTGTCGGACGCTTTGTGTGGTGACGAAAAGCGGTTGACTATCGGTGATGGCTGCATGCAGGTTTCGGTAGAAATGCACGACAACATGCTCCGCATCCGCTGGCTCCTGCCAATGGTGTTCGGTCCATTGGATTTTGTCCTGGTTGTAGGTTCGATCATTGACCACGGGATCACGCTGTACAGGGCGGGCGGGCATGCTCTGCCAATTGACGGTTTTCCACTGGAGTTTTTCGGTGGTTCCCGTGAGTCCGCCGTTCGTGCCACAGATGTGCCATCGGTCTTGCTGGTAGGCACTGACGTTGGTCAGTTCCACATCAATGGTCATACCCGCCTTGTTTCGCAGGACGACTTTGATGTGATCTTCGGTATCGCCGCTGCTTAGGCCGCGTTGAAGGTCGACAAACATTAGAGGCTCATCATCATTAAGCAGTGTCAATGCCTGATCGAGCAAATGGGCGCCATTGTTGTTAAGCAGTCCACCGCCATATTGCTTGAGGGTTTGCCAATCCCAGCGTCGCGTAAAGCCATGCCAGACCATGCGGATTTGCAGGACGCGCCCGAGTTCACCGTTGTCGATGAGCTCTTTAACCTTCAAGAAATGCGGCTCAAACCGACGGTTCTGGAAGGGGGCAAGCAACTTGCCTGTTTCTTGGCTCACTGCAATCGCGCGGTCGGCATCGGCAACGGTCAGTGCAAACGGCTTCTCGCAAACCACATGTTTGCCTGCTTGCATGGCAGCAATGCTGTGCTCGGTGTGTAACGGGTTGGGCGTTGCAACAACGATCAGGTCCACGTTCTCATCAGCAAGCATCGCGTCAAAGTCAGTGTATGTCGCACATCCCAATTCACTGTTGGCTTCAGTCAGACGATCTGCTACGGCATCGGTTACCGCAGTGACACGAAAACACTCCGGTAGGGATTGGAGCTGCTTGGCATGGATGTTCCAGCCACTGCGACCCAGCCCGGCAATGCCAACGCGAACGAGTTGTGATGTGTTGCTTGAGATCATGGTTAATTAATCCTGAACCCCACAAAGATGATTGGGCCACATGGCCGAGTCATCTTGGCTCGGTGTCTTTGCGTTTACCGCGTCCGCGCCTCCGATGCCCAGACGTCCAGTGACGGGCCGAGTTGGTCCTTGACGGGCAACGTGATCTGATCAAGTTCGTCCAGTTCTGTTTGGGTGAACGTGATATCCGCTGCCAACGCATTGGCCGTTGCCTGTTCGGGGCGTGAGGCGCCCGCGAGCACGGACGTCACCGTCGGTTGATGCAGCAGCCATGCCAGTGACGCATGGGCCATGTTCAGATTACGAGCTTGGCAAAATGCTTTGAACTGCGCGATGGCAGTGAACGTTTCTTCTTCGCAGCCCGGTTCACCGTGACGTGCTTCAGGACGCGTGGATGAAAAATGTCGTGTGCGGGCACGGCCTGCGGGGACTTCATCTGCCGTGGCAAAGCGGCCGGTCAGCAGTCCCTGAGCCATGGGCGAGTAACAAAGCAGGCCGACGTTTTTCTCCTGACACATCGGGATCAGCTCGTACTCCGCAGCACGCATGAGCATGTTG
>JBICHS010000692.1:0-5786 GCA_043101135.1 Phycisphaeraceae bacterium JB051 | reverse complement strand
GAGAACCGCGGAACCATCACCGGCAACGCTGCAAACTATCTGGGCAATGCTGCGATTCAAGGGATCGACACCCTCTTTAACTACGGTACAGTCGACGGCTCTTCAAACGGTGTTGCCATCCGTTGTACAGATGGTGATGATGACATTTACCTGTATACCGGATCAGAAGTCTACGGCTCTATCGAGGGGCAAAGTGAAGATGCGACAGGTGACCGCATCTACTTCCGCGACAGTGATAGCAGTCAATACGGGAACCTGAGAAATAATGTCTACGGCTTTGAAACGGCAACCAAGCAAGACGCTGGCACATGGACCATCCGCGACACCGTAACCAGCTTTGGTGTTCAAACATTTGATGTCGATTATGGCATTCTCGTCAACGACGGCATCATCACCGTCTCCGATGCATTTAACATCAATCAAGGCGGTATGCTCAATGGGAGAGGAACCATCAATGGTGCAGGATCAGTCAATGTCAAAGAGGACGGGATCCTTGCTCCCAATAGATCAAGCTATCTTGATCACATCAGTGTTTCAGATCAGCCTCGTGCACAGATGTCAACCATCGGCACGAAGACAATTAACACGCAACTGAACCTCGAAGCTGGCTCGTTCCTGGAAATCGAAGTCCAGGGAAGTGAGATCGACAAAGTCGTCGCCAACAGCGTGGATATTCAAGGCAATTTGGTCATCGTTCCTCTTGTCAATGCTGCAGAAATATCCGATGAAGAACTTGTCTTCCTCGAAAGCACAGCTTTGATTGACACGCAGTTTGCCAGTGTGGATGTCCACAACATCGAAACCGACACTATCACCTTTGATGTCATTTATTACGACAACAGTGTTGCGATCCAGAAGTCTGTCGCGGCATTTGAAGACAAGGCATTGACCCCCAATCAAAAACACATTGGACGTGTTCTGGACAATCTCCCAGGCGGGATGGGTGATCTTCGCAATCAGATGAACCTGGTGGGAAATGGTCAACTCCAAAAAGAAATGGATCGCCTTCGTCCCAACGGCGCACCGATCCGCACGGTCTTCTCCAATGCTCAGGGATTCAGCCAGGACTCACTGCAACTGGCCCGTAGTGTCCAGCAAGGCAATACGCGCTTTGCGGCTGCCCCCGGTCAATCCATGCTCAAGCAACTCAATGATGATCCGTACAGCCTTGCTCAAGATGGTGAACAAGTTGCAGAACAGACCACCGCGACCGATGGCAAGCTTGACTTCTTCGCTTCACCGTTCGGCCAGTTCGGTGACATTGATTCAAGCGACGCGCGTACCGGTTATAGCTACGATGCCTACGGCGCGATCATCGGTTTGGATTACAACTGCATCCCCAATATGTCGCTCGGACTTTCTCTGGGCTACATCAATACCGACATCAGCATGGACAACTCCGCAGGTGACAGCAAGGTCGATACCCTGCGATTCGGCCCCTACCTCACCTACACCAACGGCAACTGGAATGTCGATGCTTCGATCACCGGCGGCTTCCACTGGATCGATGCCAACCGCAATACCATCATGGGCACCGCCGAGTCTGACTACAACAGCTATGACTTTACGATCTATGGTGCTACAAGCTATGACATGCAACTGGACAAAGTCACACTCAGCCCGACGTTCTCGTTGACTTATGTCCACCAGATGACCGACGACTATGCCGAGTCCGGCGCGGGTTCTGCCAACCTGACAGTGGAAGATATGCAGACCGATAGTCTCCAGTCTTTGATCGGAGTGCATGCAAGCATGCCGGTGATGATTGGGAATCTTGCTTTGACACCTGAAGCCTGGATTGGCTGGAAGTATGAATGGCTTGATCGCGATGTGGATATCAATTCTGTATTCTCAGCCAACGTGACATCCCCTTTCACCACCACCAGCCAAGGCTCATCACGCAGCCAACTCGTAGCTGGTGCTGCGGTCTTCTCACAGATCAATGAGATGACTTCAATCAAACTCAACTATGAACTGAACACGGCCAGCGACGTGACCATTCACTCGGTCTGGGCCATGATCGAGCTGAATTTCTGATTCACTTGATCGATAAGAAATGAAAAAACGCACAGGTTCGAGCCTGTGCGTTTTTTTTATGTTGGTTTGGGGTGCCCCATCCTGGTTCATATCATCAAGCTGTCAACTTCGTCGGCGTGGGCAACCCAAGAGGCAGGCAAACATACATCGTGATATGCCAGGCCGCTGCGGTGAGATACTCCGGCGTGAAGTCTTCATCGAGTTTCATGTCGTAAAGAATCAGGCGTTTACTCACCACCGGGTACTGAAGTAAAGACCACAGCAGCTGCTGCATGAACGCGGCCTGCATGTCATCCATATCCGGTTTGACACGTTTGAAAAACTCGGGCAAAGCTTTTTGCACATCTGCAAAACACTCAAAGAGCATGGTCAGTGCTTTCTCATTGCCTTCAACGAGAATTCGCAGGTAAAGCCCCAACAGATTTTTCACACTCTCAGGGCCATGACAGGCATTGAGAAAGGAATGAATCGAGGCATGGAGCGTGTCCGCGACAGCTTGTTTGTCCTGTGTATCCACTTGAAAAAGCGGGGCAAAGTGCATGTTCAGCGCGCCGAGCTCGACCGTGAAATGGCGAATGGTTTCGAGAAACAGATTTTCCTTGGATTGGAAATGGTAGATGATGTTACTCAAACCGACACCTGAAGCAGCAGAGATATCGCGGATGCTGGTGCGCCCGTATCCCTTTTCTGCAAACATCTGGCCGGCAGCTTTGAGAATCTGCTTGCGGGTTTGTTCACCTTGAGCCAAACGGTTGTCGGAGTGTCCGGGACTGTTCATCCCAATGCGCCTTTCCAGATCGGAAAACTTATTCGATCGTCCATGCATCTTAGCATAAGCCCAGAATCAAATCATTAAGCTGCAATTTTACTTTTGTTTACGGTAAATCTCCTAAAACCGCGGCCAAATCCCGAGTTAGGCCAAACAATCAGGCTGTTATTTCGGCTGTTTGAACGCATTCATACACCTGAAGCACACTGTAAAAATCCATCCCATGCTTCTTTAATGTGATACCTATCAGTTGGCTAAAAGGTTGGAAGAACAGATGTTCAAGTAACTTTCCCGGTATGGACGTTGGAGAAAAACGATTGCCTATCAAGGTTGAAATCAGCCGGTGCCCGCTAGTGATTCATCAGTGATTTACAGGATTTTTTGGGCAGCCTCATATCTAATTTTCACATGACACAGACGCGAGCGCAACGCTCAGCAGGCCAATCAGCTTCAAAACAAACTGGATGAGAAACTGGGATAGAGCACGAATCAACAGTACATGGACCGGTTGATGGCGTGTGAGTATGGCTATTAATCGACGAAGTCTGTGAGTCCGCTGAATGCCATCACCGCATTGTGGCCGAACATGTCCACGGTCATTTCGTCTTCGAACAGGTGATCTGAATCGAATCGGTGATCGCCGATCTGCGTCGCCATGATGTGATCAGATTTGAAGGCTGCATGATTGTCGTTCCAAACCACGCTGCCTTGCCAATCACTGGTGTTGACCAGGGGATTGGTGTGGATGGATTTAACGGCCATGGCACCATTGGCGATGGCGCGGTCGGTGGCAATGGGGGCTTGGGCGTTACTGGTTTGACGCCACTCGTCTTCGCGATCACCGGTGTTGTTGGGATGGATCATCAACAAGGCATAGGAATAGTGATTGACCGACACCGTATCACCGGGCTGCCAAATCGTCTTGGCCGACTCCTGCGGGTTGATGATGTATTCGCCTGCGAAATAGTTTTGATCCAGCAGCAGTTGGAAGCGATTTTCGACGGTTGCCGATGCGTTATCAAGATTGCCCTGACTGTCGATCCCGGGATACCAGCCCTTGTTGGACTGTGCGAAAATGGTCATGCAGGCATGAATACCACGGATTTGCGTGGTGCCTTGAATCTGCCTGGCTCGGGAACGAGCCGACGCCAAAGCCGGCAGTAGAATGCCGATGAGTAGTGCAATGATCGAGATCACCACAAGCAGTTCAATCAACGTAAAAGCTCGAACCGTTTTCATCAAACCCATCCGCAATCCATTGGCGTTGCACAAAGAGCGCACATGAACCACATGTGCTGGCAGCATCTTTGCACGCACGACAATCGTATGCAGATCATACACCAAAACGATTTGTATGATTTGAACGATCCAATTTTCCCACCCCCCAGTTGAATCCCCAGTATGCCTTGGCCCCCCGGAGCCCCCAGCCCCCCGGGAGCCCACGGCATCCCCGGTATCCACACGCCACGGAAGCCCACCCCGGAGCCCTCCGCTACCCCCGGCCCCCCGGAACCCCCGGAATGCCCCGGATCCCCCGGAGGCCCCGGAGGCCCATGATTTCCTGGATTTTCAAGCAACACCCCCGAATCACCCGAAATCCAATTCCGTCAGTTCCACCCCTGGAACGCTCACGACCTTTGGCTTTGTCACATGACTAAGCCGTGATCAAACGTGAATCACCGGAACATGATCCCCGTTTGAATAGGCCTATTTCAATCAAATGTCACTTTCAACATTCACTTACCGTTTGCCTGTCGTCATTTTAAAATCGTTCACCCAGCTGGAGCAGACCACTGAAGCGGCCCATACTCGCACTGCGGTGACATGCCTTGCTCAAACTGCGGTGACAGCGTTTGCTCACATGACAGTTCTGTGAATGGTTAAATCCCCCTGCTAAAAACACGCGTTGCAATATGAATTGATGCCACATGAATGCTCCTCACAGTGCCTCAAATTTGCTCGCATTGGCTCACATTTTCACCTTCCTTAGAACTCGCATTTTCACCTTCGGACATGATGCACGTGACATTCTGATGTAGGGTGGGTAGAGCTAGCGAAACCCACCCAATCTACGCCATGGCAAGCACCGATGGTGGGTTTCGCTTTGCTCCACCCACCCTACGATTGATGTCGAGTAAGTTCGACCCCTGAAATAGCGGTAATCTCTCTTCATCCATTCGCTTATGAATTGACGTGCATCATGTCTCTTCTCGAAAACGCCCATCCGCCATGTATGAGCGTCTGCACTTTCTCCCCTCCTCAAACCGGGCAATCCCAGTTAACTTGCATTGGGGACATTGATGTCCCCCTAACCCCCAACGAAGGGCACGACTTTGCCATAGGCTGTCAATCCGTCGCCTTCATCGATCCGTTTCTGCCTGCATAACGCTGTAATGTCGGTAGTTGCATAACAATCACATTCACCTGGCACACCTGACAGAAACCGAAATCATATGGTTGTAGTATCTGGATATCCGTCAATAAGGTGTCGCATCATTCGAGACTCGAGCGAAAATTTCCTTGCATTGCTTGACTGCGATTTACACCGGTATAAGATTACACCAGTGTAAGATTGCTTTTATCCTGTATATAATGCTTTGCTATGCCCAAGACACTGCATTCAACCAAACACTTTCACCTGGTCAAACAGCTTCGACCGCTGATTGCCAAGATGAATCCCGGCGATCCGATCCCGACACAGCAGAAGCTCAAGAAGCAGTTCAGTGTTTCGCAGAACACGATTGAGCTGGCCTTGGCAAGGTTGCGTCGCGAGGGTCTGATCGAACGCCCTGCGGGAAAGCAGCGGTTGGTGAAGTCTGAAATCTGTGACCCGGCGGATCACTACGTGGCGATCATTCGCCCGGATTGGCCGTCGTCTGTGATTGAGGGAATCAGTCAGTCGATTGTGGACTCGGGTCATGCTGCCAACAGGCGATTTGATATCACCAATTACCTTTCACATTCGGGCCTTGATCTTGAA
>JBICHS010000691.1:0-9114 GCA_043101135.1 Phycisphaeraceae bacterium JB051 | reverse complement strand
TAAATATGGACGTCTGACCCACAGATGCCTGCGAGTTTGAGTTGGATGAGGCATTCACCTTCACCCGCGGTGGGTTGTTCGACATCCTGCAAAGTGGCGTCATGCCACTGATTGGTAACAACTGCTTTCATGGTGTGGACTCTGTGTTGAATGTTTGA
Source organism: Phycisphaeraceae bacterium JB051 (assembly GCA_043101135.1). Classification (GTDB taxonomy): domain Bacteria; phylum Planctomycetota; class Phycisphaerae; order Phycisphaerales; family Phycisphaeraceae; genus UBA7800. Next base: position 8,956 of record JBICHS010000691.1, on the reverse strand, counting down.
ATAAAACAAATCACGAAATACGTTATCACATCATAGCTGCGTCACTGCGTGACGCTGATGCGGTATGTTTGAATTAAAAGTAGCCACCGCGTTTGACGACTTCTTCGGGGCTCATACCGTCGTCGATCCATTGCTTGTAGACCTGTTCCTCGCCACGGATTTCTTCGGAGCGAAGCAGGACTTTGACCGCCAGTTTACGTGGGACAACGATCGCGCCATCAATGTCAGCAAAGATCACATCGCCGGGATAGATCATCACGTGGCCGATGGTGATGGGCTTTTGGAAATCGGTCATGCGGAAGCGACCGAGCATGCCGTTGGAGGAACGGTAACGGATGAAGACAGGAAAGTTCTGGTCGAGGACCAGGTGTGTGTCACGGACGCCGCCGTCGACAATTGCGCCGCGACAGCCTGCACGGATGGCAGCCTTGGTCATCACTTCACCCCAGTGAGCGGATTCGTCATCGCGGTGCGTATCCCAGACAACGACGCTGTCCTCGTGAAGCGAATCGAGCATCTGGGCACGTTGTTCCATTTCACCTTCGGTCTCAGTGCTTTTGCGACCACGAACGGTAAAGGCGATGCCTGCCACGCACATGTGATCACGCAACGGCATGATGTCATTAGGCAGGGTCTGGTGCACGTAACCCATCTCGCGAAGCGTGTCGTTGACCAACCCGCCATAGAGTTTCTGGTAACGTTCGACGAGTTCTTTTTCCGGGATGTCCGGCAGATTCTGGTCAGCTTTAAGACTGGACGATTTGTCTGTGTTGAAAGTGGTCATGTGCTCAAACCTCGCATGTTGATGTTTGGTGGATATTCGTTAAATCCATTTCTTTTTGTAATGGAGACTTGATATTCAATCCATTTTGTGCCAAAAATACCATGGCGGGAATCGCGTGAATTTGTACAATTTGACTGTAATATGGCTGAGAGTTCACAAACAATGAGTAAACGCCCCGAAGACTTGGAAACACGCTACGATGCTGGGGTCGGTAATGTTGGGATGGTGATCTGCCGCCAACCCATGGCAGACTGGCGTATTCGCAACCTGGCCAATCACCGCTATGACATTCTCTGTCTTTGTGTGCAGGGCAAGTCGCATTACACCTGTGGCAAAAAACGCTTCACCACCGAGCCCGGGAGCATGCTGTTTTTCCCAAAAGGCACCGAGCACAGCGCATACAGTGACCCGTCATCACCGTGGTCTTTTTACACGGTTCAGTTTGATCTGATGCCCGTCAGTGACGAAGCGCGTGATGCGTTTAATGCCATCGGCCCGAATCTCAAAGTCAGTAATCTTGCTCAGGTGCGTAGTCGTTTTCGTGAGCTCGAACGCTGCTGGGTTGGACGTGAGCCGGGGTTCATGATGCGCGTCCGTGGGATTATTCTTGAACTGCTTCACGAATTGGTTTTAACCCACATTCGCCAATCAGGGCGCATTTTGCATGCTTCGAAAATCAATGACATTTTGTCCATGCTCCAGGAATGCACCGGCACCACCTACAGCTGTGATGAACTCGCGCAAATGGCAGAGCTTTCCCCCTCACGGTTTCGTGTGCTGTTCCGACAGATGACCGGCTATTCGCCCACGCATTATCAAAACCTCATCCGCATGTACCGCGCCCGTGACCTGCTACTCTCAGGTGGTTATACCGTCACCACCGCCGCTGCCGAAACCGGTTTTGAAGACGTCTACTACTTCAGCCGCCTGTTCAAACGATTGGTCGGCGTCAGTCCGTCGTATTACCGGAATATTTGAGTCTGCGACAGGCAATAGGGAGTAGGTGCAGATTTTGCCTGTCTTGTTGACTTGACCTACTCCCTAATCACTAATCACTACTCCCTGTTCATGGCAGTCATTTTGTGCAAACACTTGCCTTGTCATACATGGTTTGAAACGGGCGTTTTGCCTAAACTCATCTGCACATTGTCCATTAGACGTACGGAGTGACAGACATGTCGATCAATTTTTCTCTCGAAGGTAAACAGGCGGTGGTCACCGGTGTGAGCACGGGCCTTGGAAGCGGAATGGCATTGGGGCTTGCCAATGCCGGGGCGGATATTGTGGGGGTTTATAACGCGCATATGCCCGACGACATCAAACAAGCCATCGAAGCCACCGGCCGCAAGTTCATCGGTATTCAGGCCAATCTCTGTGATATCGATGCGACCAAAGCGTTAGGTGAGCAACTCACATCATTGGATCAGCCCGTGGACATTCTGCTGAATAACGCGGGCATCATCCGCCGCAACGATTGGCCGGACTTCACTGAAGCGGACTGGGATGATGTGATGAACGTCAATCTCAAAAGCATCTTTATTCTCAGCCAGATCGTCAGCAAGCAGATGATGGCCAACAAGTCCGGCAAGATCATTCACATCGCCTCGATGCTCAGCTTCCAGGGCGGGATTCGTGTCCCTTCCTATACGGCATCCAAGCATGGCGTAATGGGTTTGACCCGTATCATGGCTAACGAGCTTGCCCCATATAACATCAACGTCAATGCCATCGCCCCCGGTTACATGGCTACCGACAACACGCAGGCGCTGCGCGATGATCCGGCTCGCAATGAAGCGATCCTTGCACGCATCCCCGCAGGTCGCTGGGGTGATCCGTCGGACCTGGCGGGCACTGCCGTCTTCCTTGCATCCGATGCTGCCAAGTACCTGCATGGCACGACGATCAATGTCGACGGTGGTTGGCTCTCACGCTGATCCATCTAGAGAAAATCCTTGAACGCTGTGACTGTTGTATTTGAACGGTCGCTGCAAGCACACAGCCGATTCATATTTCAAAAAACGAGCATGAACATGAACTATCTCGAAACTTCCGTCAAACTTTTTGATCACTACAAGTCCGTTGATAACGTCTTTCACTACTACGGTGTCCTGGCGATCTTCGGCTTATGTCGCACCGCAGTGGAGTCCGGCGATGAATCGCTCAAAGCAAAATGCGTCAAGGAACTTCAGCGTTTCCCCGACCTGATCGAGAAGCATTCTGCTTACAACTTCCCCAGCTATCGCATCGGCGGGATTGCCCGTGCCTACGCGCTGTATTCGGGCTTGATGACTGACGAGAAGACCAAAAAATATGTCGATCACTACGCTGACGAAATGCTCGTTGCCCAACGTGATCCGCAGGGGATTATGTCCCATCCCTATCTTGCGACCTCGCATCGCATCTGGATTGATTGCGCGATGGCGATCACCCCTTTCATGCTCTACGCAGGTTTGAATTTGGGCAACCAGGAGTACATCGATGAAGGCATTAATCAGACATTGCTAATGTATGACGTGTTCCGCAACGAGAAGACCGGCCTGCTGCATCAAAGCCGTGGTTTTAACGGCCCGGATTCCTTTTCCACAGACTATTGGGGCCGCGGTCAGGGTTGGGGGATTATCGCACTCACCGAGTTGATGTTGTATCTGCCCAAGGATCATCCCAAGTACGAAACCTGCAAGCAGTACTTTGTGGATCACTGCAAAGCGATGCTGCCTCACCAATCGCAGCGCGGCATGTGGCGTCAGCACTTGGTTCTGGAAGAAGCGCCCGACTCCTGGGAAGAAAGTTCAGGTACCGGTCTGATCGCTTATGCCTATGGCGTGGGGGTTGAGCAGGGCATTCTCGGTGAAGAATTCAAGGCATCATTTGATCTGGCGCTTGATGCCATGATCAAGTATTGCATCAACGATGACGGCTCAACCGAACTGTGTTGCCCGGGATGCTTGTGCCCCGGTGATGGTACGCCGCATGCTTACGTCACCGAAAAGTCACCGGTCAAGGACGATCCGCATAGCTTCGCGCCGCTGATGTTGTCACTGGTGCAGGCACAACGTCTGGCATCGGTGTCGGTGTGAGTTAACGCAAATTCTGTCAATCGTATCGTCTATGAAAGCCGTGACTCTCCTGAGTCACGGGTGGTCTTATGGTGATGTGTCAAAGGCAACCCGTGCCGCAGGAGCGACACGGCTTTGATGGCGTTGTATGTGATTGAAAAAGATTATTCATTCACCGTGTTGTCGTGTGTGTCTTCATCGGGCAGTATCACCTTGCCGGTGTAGCGGGTGTCAGAACGTTGGTCTCCGATTTGAGGTAACGGCAGATCGTTGAACTCGATGGCGTAACCCCATGGGCAATCCACGCGGTTGTATGTGAGACCTTCCCAATCGATGTCCGGTTCCAGTCGAATGCTGATGGTTTTCTGATCCGGTTTAACACGGTGTGTGATGCCGTGCCCACGACTGCCACGAGTTTGAGCAGGACAACTGAACGTTTTTCGGTTGTAGCGCTTTTCACTTTGCCATTTCCCATTGATCCAATACATGGGGACATAAGCAACGTCGACGGGGTTTTTATGAAAATTAAAATGGATACCTACAGCATGTTTCTTGCTGCGACTTGAGAGTCGAATGCTCACGGCTTTAGTCATCGCTTCGACCACACTTCGATCCATGTTAAAGGGCGGCGAGTAGGGCGCGTTAACTGTGATGTTCTCTCGCAGCATGGTTTTGCCCCAGTAGTCAGTAAGCGTTTTTGTCCGGTCTGCAACGTCCTGGCTGGGTCGCAATTCGACGTGAACGTTGGGGGAGAAGCTGTGTTTTTTGCTGGAGCGAATGAGTTCCCATCGTTTGTCTTGATTGCTGTGACGAATAAAGCCTCCGAACGGGATTTGTTTATCTGCATCGATAATGAACACGTTCATTGCCAGATCAATGGGTAGGCTGTTCAGGTCCAGCCAGAGCTTGGTTTCGTCATCGGTGGTTTGGATTCGTGTCTGCTGCCAGGCATCTTCGACCGGTTTGGCAAAGTTATCATCGGTGATGAAGTTGTCAACGATGGCGTCCGCCGGTTCAAGTCGGATCGCTTTTGTTGTTTTGAGTGCCAGTTCAAATGGTTGATAGATGGCTGGTTCATCAACGTTGACCATCACCTTGATCTGGTAGCTGAGTTTCCCGTTGCCATTGGGCGCAGATTTGAACGGCTCCTTGTACAACTCCAAAGTGTAACCACTGGTCGTACTCCACGGCCCGTATTGATCGTATTGCTCTGAGTGGGTCGTCAAATCCTTGACAAGCTGATCGTTAAAATGGATCGCACAATATGTTTCTTTGAAAGACAGTTTAAGCTTGCGGCTGATGTCTTGTTCGATATCACGCGAATCACAATTAAACGATCGCTTGCGTCGGATGGCCGGTTTGCATTGGAGTTCAACGCTATGATTCTGTGTGATAAGTCGTTCGATCTGTTCCTGCGAAAACGCCTTGGCAATGAGTAATTCGTCGAGGATGTCCTTCCAGTCCTCGTTCAGACGCCAAACTTTGTGTTGGAGCTGGAGTTTGATGGTGTGATCGACAAGCGTGTGAAGCTGGTTCTTGGAAAGCGTGTCGTCCTTGAGGCGGATGTACAGTTCCTTGGTGTTGTCCCATGTGGGTTTGGTTGGGAATGAGTTTCTTGTTTGTGTGTTGAATTCGGCAACGGCATCGGTGATGAGCCATGATGTGGGCTTGAGCTTAAGCCATCCGTTGGATTGGACGGTTTGGTAGGCTTGATGACTGCTTAAACTCACCGTGATCAGGATCAACAGAATGCCGGTCAGTAGCAGCGGGGTATGCGTTTTGCGTTTACCTTTCACGATCGCTTTGGGCTTGGTCAGTGATTGGCCACACTCCGGGCAATGCGTCTGCTCGGTCGCTATGCCGGTGAGTTGGTATTCGCATTTACGGCAGTGCGGTTGATCGCCTTTGCGTTTGCGTCGAAGTGCATAGAAGCAAAGCCAACTGCCTGTTGCAAGTAGACAGAGTAACAAAATCAGAAATGGTGACGAAAACCCGGAAGTGATCTGTGTCATAGTGCTTTGAATTGTACGTCAAAGGACATGGTTTGAGCATGCGACTGATGATGTTTTATGTCGCATGTCAGATCGTTTTCTGTGTGCTGGTTCGGCAGATGAGTTTGGGATCTAAAACGATGCGCTTGTTCTGGAGGTCTGCGAGTTTGTTTTCGTCAGCACTGGCCAGTTCGATGGCAAGCTTGCCTGCCTGGCGTCCCATCTGGACAAACTGCGAATCAATACTTGTCAGAGCAGGCGAGGCGAAGGGGGCTAACGTGTTATCCCAACCGACGACACAGACATCTTCGGGGATACGCTTGCCTGCGCGATGCAGTGCACGAATGATGCCCATCGCCATCGAGTCGTTGTAACCAATCACAGCTGTGTAATCATGCGGGCCGGTGGCAAGGCGAACGAGCATGCTGTTCTCTGCAGCTTCAGTGGTATCGGTGTGACCCGCCAGCGAGCTTTTTGCAGTGCTGTCGATTTTCACCGTCTCGGTTTGCACCGTCATGCCCATCGCTTTACCCGCTTGCTGATAGTATTGGTCACGGTTGGATGTGTGGCTGCGGTTGAGCATCAGCACATTGCGATGACCTTGTTCGTGAAGATGCTCAAGGACCATGCGACAGGCCTGAGCTTCATCAAAATAAATCGACGGGTGATTGGATTGGGCTGTGTTGTGGTAGTCGATCTGGACAATGCGCGCGTTGTTCTGTGCGTGATCAATGGTCTGTTTGATCTGCGTGGTCACGTCTTCGTACAGGTTTGTGAGTGTCGGCAAAATCAACGCGTCATATCGCTTACTCTGCAGACCGGCGATCCCCAGTTCTTCTGCACGCTTGGTTCGCCCGGGCCCCACAAGACTCAGGGCGTAACCCGAGCCGTGCATGGCCGATTCGATACCAGCAATCAAGCCATGAAACACCGGCTCCAAGAGGGAATCAGGGTTGGTTTCATCAGGCTTATGCTGACCAAACGGGAGCACCAGGGCGATCGTCTCTGCAGCAGACTTTTGAATCGCCCGGCGATGATAGCTGCTTTGATACCCAGCTTCCTTGGCGATCTCCTGAACACGCTTGCGACAGGCTTCTGAGACCTGGTCGGCATACTTCGCGTCATTGAGAACACGGCTGACGGTGGTCGGGCTGACACCGGCTTTCTTGGCGATTTGTCTGAGACTTGCCATAGAGGTCCCATCATAATTTCAAAAAAAAGTTGGTGCGAACGTTGACTTCATAATATATCAAGTTTACACTTTGCGTAAACAGTCGCAAGTGTTATTTTTGATATGATTCTTTTAGTTCGAACCTCCTGTTCTGGAGAGAGACATGACCGGATTACGCCACAGGCTCGGATTTACGCTCATTGAGTTGTTGGTGGTCATCAGCATTATTGCGTTGTTGATTTCGATTTTGCTGCCGTCATTGGCTAAGGCGCGGCGTGCTGCGGGGTTGACAGGTTGTCAGACGAATTTGCGTCAGATGGGTTTGATCGTCCATGCCTACGCCAGTGATTACGCCGAGACCCTGCCGATCTACAATGCCGACTACGCTTATTCCGCAAGAGTCGGTGCAACAGGTAAGTCACGTTTGGATTACATGTGGCGGGTGATGAAGCCGTATGGTTTGAAGGGTGAGTTGTCACAATGTCCAATCAGTAGCCGCAAGAACTGGAAGAATTTCTGGATGAAGATGTACTCCAGTCGCAGTTCCTATTTTTACATCATGACGCGTGGCAGTTACTACAAAATCAACACATACAAACCGATGACGTTGCATGATGTTGATATTAAACCGTCATCCAAACTCATTATTTCCGATACCGCCAATGACCCGGGTAAAACCAATGCCGCCTGGATCAACATGCACAAACACCCCGATGGCTCGGTTGAATCACAAAGCAAGCTTTACCTGGATGGCCATGTGATTCTCAGCCGCGACCCCAACATTGCCAAGCGTTATGGTTTGGGATTCTGATTCTCAAGCATTACGTTTGGCGTTACCCTCCGACTCAGGCTTGCTCCCGATGATCCGGGTCGACTGATCGGTGATGGCCCCACTTGTTTTCCTGCGTATGTCCGTTGCATTGTTTGGAGTTTCTATGTTTGCTATTCGTACTTATTTGGCTTTGCTTTCCGGCTCACATCAAACCATTCGTCAAGGCTTGCTTGCATTGGCTTGCGTTGTGATGGGTTGTTTGTTGCTGATGCCACTGGATGATGTTGATGCTGCAGACAAGGTGCTTTCGAAGGTGCCTGCGGAGGTGTTGCCTGATGATGCGGATTTGATTCCCTGGCCAATGTCGCGTTACCCGCGCTTCGCTGAGGATTCGGTGATCAACGTCGGGCCATGGCTCTTTGACAAGCCGGCAGGTAAGCATGGTCATGTACAGACCGCATCGGATGGTTCCATTGAATTTGCTGACGGGACACCGGTTCGATTCTGGGGAACGACGCTGGCTTTTGGTGCGACTTTCCCGGATAAGCCCAAGGAAATCGAGGTCTTGGCGGACGCGATTGCTGCCAAGGGCTATAACCTGGTTCGCTTTCATCACAATGATATGTCCGCCAAGGGACTTGGCTTTTTACAGAACAAACCCAAGAGCAATTACCTGCTTGAACCCAGCGAGATGGATCGGCTGGATAAGTTTGCAGCCGCGTTGTACAAGCGTGGCATTTACATCTATCTGGACTTGATTGATTACCGTGATCTACTTGAGGAAGACGGCTTGGACGTGCCGGACTTTGAAAAGCTCAAGAAGATTAACGGCAAAGGTTGGAAGGGGCTCTTCCCGCATCCTGCCATCGTCAATGCATGGAAACGTTTTGTCACCGAATTTCTCAATCACGTCAATCCCTACACCGGTAACCGCTGGGGCGATGAGCCGGGCATTGTCACCATCGAGATCATCAACGAGAACGGCCTGTTCTGGGATTGGAGCTTCAAACTCACCGATTCGATGACTCAGTGGCATAACCAGCAGTGGAACCAATGGCTCGTCAAACGCTATGGGACAAGGGAAAAACTCGACAAAGTCTGGACCGATCATGAGGGGACGCAGGGTCTTTTTGCAAATGAAGATCCGACGAAGAACACGGTCTTTGCACCACGCCTGATGGC
>JBICHS010000690.1:0-6842 GCA_043101135.1 Phycisphaeraceae bacterium JB051 | reverse complement strand
TCGCAAATCGGCAATGGTGGTGGGAAATTGTGGGATGTTGCAGCGATGGTATTGTTTGTCTGCATGGTCGCTGATCCAATCATCCATTGCACGCAGCAGGCCATTGCCCCCAGAGAAGTTGAAATGATCACCAGCGTGCTCAAACCCATGTCAGAAGAGATCAAGCCAGACGATTACGTCTATGTTCACATGCCCGCGGGGCTTGGGTATCAGTTTTACAGCCCCAAATTCGGCATCACCAATCCTGTCAAACGTGGCAATGCCAAGCAGGTTGAAAAGGATGAAAATCTGCCTCATGTCCTGGGAATGCGCCGCGTCTGGTTTGTTTTTTCACATAGCTCTGAATCCGGTGACCACAACTATCACCACAGCTACATCACCTATCTCAAAGACCATGGCGGTCAACCAATCAAAACCTATCATCGCAGCGAAGCCTATGCGACGTTGATGGATTTGTCAGAAGCCAAATTTTAAGAACCTGAATAATATAGCGCCCAAAGCCTCATGTACCGGATCATGCCGGCTGATTCAAACCGACAAGGTCAGCGTTGGTTTTGAAGTGTTCCAGTGCTTTGAGCAGTTGCTCGACCTGTTGCACGGGGGGCATGTTCAGCAAGCGTCGACGCAGGGCGTTGATGGTTTCAAGCTCGGCTTCTGGCATGAGCAGGTGTTCCTTGCGCGTGCCTGAGGCTGCGAGGTTGATCGCAGGGAAGACGCGCTTTTCGGTGATGGAGCGATCGAGGATGAGTTCCATGTTACCGGTGCCTTTGAACTCTTCGAAGATGACCTGGTCACCACGACTGCCGGTGTCGACAAGTGCTGTGGCGATGATGGTGAGGCTACCGCCCTCTTCGAATTTACGGGCTGCGCCGAAAATCTGCTTGGGAATGGCCAGTGCGGATGAATCCACACCACCGGAAAGCACGCGACCGGAGTTGGCCATGCCTGGCGCGTTGTTGAAGGCTCGGCCGACACGGGTCAGTGAGTCAAGCAGGATCACCACGTCACGCCCCTGCTCCACTTTACGTCGCGCCCGGTCAATGGCAACGGCAGCCAAGGCGACGTGCTGTTCGGTCGTGTGGTCATTGGAGCTTGCAAGCACGGTACAGGGCACATTGCGACGAAAGTCGGTGACTTCTTCAGGACGTTCGTCAATGAGTAATGCCATCACTTCTGCGTTGTCATGATTTATTTCAATGGCAAAGGCGATCTGTTGAAGCAATGTTGTCTTACCTGCCTTGGGCGTGGAGACGATCATTGCACGCTGGCCAAAACCAATCGGGCAGAACATGTCGATCAGACGACAGGCTGCAGGACAACCGGGATATTCAAGCGTGATGCGCGGCTGCGGGTCGATGCTGGTGAGGTCTTCGAAACGTCTGCCGTTGAGTGATTCGAAATAGGCTTCGGGTTCTTTGCCTTCAATTTGGAGAATGTCTTTGACGACCAATGCGTTGGGCGCGATAGCCAATTTTTTATTGGGCTTGTTACGCTGATTGCGATTGTTCCTGCCGTTGCGGCCGTTATTTTTGTTGTTGTTATTGTTGGCCCCACCAAAAGGCTTACCGAGCTTGGCTTCAAGGCGCATGCCGGGTTTCAGATCATATTTTTGAATCAGGTGGTACGGCAGGACCGGGTCGGTGGACTCCGTGATCAGCGTCTTGTCGAGTGTACGAAGACGGCCATCAGATTTCTTGCCCTGTTCGAAGATACCGTTAAATACGTTCATTATGCGTTACATCACTTTTAGGTGTTGTTCATCATGAACAACTGTCTTTTAAAACGGGTCGCGAGCATACAGGCCCGACAACCAACACATCAGTGAAGACCCCAATGGGTCTTGTTTCATGACACTGCCTCATCACCGGACATCGGCCAATAAACAGAGTCTGCATGCTTGAAAGAACAGGCAATCGGCACAATGAAGCGCAGGACACCTGTAACAAGCAAATGAACCCCTGATGAAAAATCATCAGTGTGTTTGAGTTCTTTAAGTTGTCATCTGGGGGATGTGTCTGGCGTGACTTCCTGCCATCCAAACGCATCCGACATCAAAACCGACCTGGTCATCTCCTGACATGGCATGCTTCTGTTTCAATCTCAGGCCCTGATGCAAAACTGACGTAAGCTGCATATCACTGTGTCTGAACCAGACAGTGTCACAAGTCAGTTTCCGTATTTGTTGGGCCTGGCGAGGCTTGCCAGTCATCAGATCGGATTCTTAATACTGATATTTAACCCGTTAACAGTGGTTAATTCAAGCCCGGTGTGGGATTTTCTGTAAAACTGTTTGTCCGGATATGATGTTTTGTTCGAGTCATGCCGGTAAATCTGGTAAAGTGTGCGGCACAATGCACCTGTCTGCAAAGGGTTGGTCGATGCAGCGGGATGCGAAGAAGATGTGTTTAACCACCATAGGGATACTCATGAAGATGTCGGATCGAATCAAGCGTTTGGTAACAGTGTGCCTGTTGATGACAGGCGTTGTTTTTACAGGTTGTTCCTCATCCACCTCCAAAGCACCGGAAACGACTCCCAAGACAACCGCCGATGCCGAGCTGGAATACATGGCATTCCGCCAAAGTCACTCCGGCAAGAAAGTCGAACCCAACCAACTCAAACAGCAAGCTCCCGAACCGGCCCCAACCACTGTTGCGATGGCCCAACCGGTTGAACCTACAGAGCCTGCCCCCCAACCACAACCGGCTCCTGTCGTTAAACCCAAGCCAGCACCGGCCCCCGCCCCCAAGCCACAGCCTGTTGCTGAGCCTAAGCCTGTTGTCAAACCCGCACCGGCCCCCAAGCCGCAACCGGCTCCTGTCGTCAAGACAGAAGCGTCCAAGCCTGTGGTCAAACCCCAGCCCAAACAACAGCCTGTGACCACCGTCGCCAAGGTTGAGCCCAAACCGGCACCGGCTCCCAAGCCTGTCGTCAAACCAACACCTAAACCTGTTGCAACGCCTGTCCCACAGCCAGCTCCCAAGCCGGTTACACAGGAGGTCGCAGTGGTTACCCCTGTCGCCCCGACACAGCAAGCCAAACAAGCCAAGGTCTCAGCAGGACGCAGCGATCAGATTGTTTCCAACACCAGCCTTTCGGCATCAGACGGATTCCTGAGTCGTCGTCATCAGGTGACTTCCAGCGAACGCACCTACCAACCGATCAAGCGTGTGACCAAGACGACCAAGCCTTCGCGTCCCATGCCCACAATGCAGCAGCTGCTTGAGTTTGGTGCTGTTGCAGATGCCAAGACCGTCCTTGACCAAGTCAACGATGCGAACCTGGCGCAGATCGCCCAGGCCATCCGCATCATCATCAAGGAACAACCGCGTCGCGGCACATCGGATCTGTACGACGTGGTCCGTAACGCCAAGGCTGCAGCGCCACGTGCCATGGCCATCGACGCCCTGTTTCAGGCTTACCCGCAGAACGCAACTTACTCGGCTCAGAAGCTGCTGTCCCAAACCCGTTACAACCGCATCGACCGTCTTGTGGTCGGCAACCGCATCATGCAATACCGCATCTCACGGACCTATGATGCCGCGATCACCAATCTGGGTTATGACGCGTCGGGTAAAGCCATGTTCGACGCCCGTCGCGGCATTCTTGCTGCTGACAAGGCTGTGACGCTGAGTCTGAAAAATTACGCAGCACGTTACTCCACCAAGCATGCCAGCTTCGTGGCACGTCGCTTGTATCACTGGATTCGCAATGACGACACCATTGAACAGGCTTACGAAGACACCTTCGTGAAGCATCCCTCTGAAGTGGGTGTAATCATGTTCCGTGAACGTTTTGGTGAAGAAGCCCTGTCGCTTTTGCAAAAGGCTCAAGCCGAATCGTCTGACAAGCTCAAACCGGTGATCGCACGTGAACTGGCCAAGCTTTCTGACAGTGCAGCTCCGACATTGATGTTCGGCTATCACAAGCTCTTCGTCATCGACTTTGCGACACCTGAAGGAACCTTCAGCCTGCTCACCGACACCACGATCTGGCCGGACCAGTCCAAGGATGAAGTGTACCAGCAGTCCGATGCGACCAGCAGCTTCAAGCAGAAGGTTGTCAACGTCAAGACAGATGAATTGTCCAACATCAAGAAGCTGCCTTCTTCCTGGCAGTCGGGTGTCAAAGTCCATGGTTCGACTTTGGACAAGATTGATTTACAGTAAAATAGACTTCGTCAAAGATAGACATTTAAATCACAGAGGCACAGAGACACAGAAAAGAAGCAGAGTTCATTGCCTCGTTTGAAACTCTGTTTTTCGGTGTCTCTGTGGTTCGTTTGTTTTGCAGGATGTTTCCCCGCCATGACCACTGCTCCCAACACCCAAACGCCCAACATTGACACGGTCGCCTTTGTCAGCCTGGGTTGCCCCAAGAACCTTGTCGACAGCGAGAAGATGCTCGGTCTACTTGCTGAAGACGGCTTGATGCCCATCGGTGATGAAACCCAGGCCGATGCCATTGTCATCAACACCTGTGGCTTTCTCGAAGCGTCCAAGGATGAGTCGGTCGAGGAAATCAACCGCGCGGCTGAACTGAAAAAAGCGGGCCAGATCAAACGGATCATCGTTGCCGGCTGTCTTGTCCAGCGACATCGTGCCAAGATGCTGCAGTGGTGCCCGGACATTGATGCGATGATCGGCGTGTTTGACCGGGATCGCATCGTCGAAGCCGTGCGTGGCACGCGCCCGACACAAAAGGACATTGCGGTTGAACTGCCGGTGTATTCGAGCATTGCCGCCAACGCCACCGTTGCCAAGGAGCATCGCGGTATTGAAGACCGTGGTTACTTTGAGTCCGACGCGACACGTCTGCGATTAACGCCGCGTCACTATGCCTACCTGCGAATCTCCGAAGGCTGTAATCAGAACTGTGCGTTCTGCACCATCCCGTCAATCCGTGGGAAGATGCGTTCCAAGCCGATTAATGCCATCCTCACCGAAGCCCGTGAACTCATGGCAGATGGTGCTTTCGAACTCAACCTCATCGGACAGGACACCACCAGCTACGGCAATGACATCGGCTACGGTCCGGGGCTCAGTGGCATGCTCCGTGAACTGGACAAAGTTGCTGGTGAGCAAGGCGGTGCGTGGCTGCGATTGATGTATGCCTACCCCTCCTGCTTCACCGATGAGATGATCGACACGATGGCATCGTTGCAAAACATCCTGCCTTACATCGATATCCCCCTGCAGCATATCAACGACACCGTGCTGAATAATATGCGTCGCAAGACTTCCCGCAAGCTCATTGAAACCTTGCTCAACAAACTCCGTGACCGCATCCCAGGCATGACCATTCGCACCACCTTCATCTCCGGCTATCCCGGCGAAACCGATGAACAACACGCTGAACTCGTCACGTTCGTCCGCGATTTTGGCTTTGAGAACATGGGTGTCTTTGGCTACTCCCCTGAACCGGGAACGCCCGCAGGCACACAGCATCACGATCATGCCATCCCACAGGAAGTGATTGACGAACGTATCGAGGAACTGATGCTCGCACAACAGGAAGTTGTCTTTGATCGTAATGAAGCGCTAGCTGAACAAGCCATCGAATTTGATGTCCTCATCGAAGACGAATCCCAGATCGAAGGTACGCAAACCACTGGCGTCTCCGACGAGCCCACCCGCCTATTCTCAGGCAGGACTTATCAACAAGCCCCATCGATTGATGCTGTCACCTACGTGCAAACCAATCGCGAGATGGTCCCCGGTGAACTGGTTCACTGTCGCATCGTGGGTTACTCAGACTATGATCTGGTTGCCCGCCCGGTTGAAGAGTTGGATAAGAAGTTCTCATTGCCGTTGGCGTGATCGAGCGATCTTTTTTAAACACGAAGGCACGAAGAACACGAAGGTCGCGAAGGGATTCAAACAGAATGATTCTGTGGAATCTGCTGTTTGCGTCATCGATCGTTTACTGGCAAATTTTTGTTGGGAAAAGACTTTTAAGACGCAAGCCGCCAGATGAGTCCGCGTTGCGGGCGAATCTGACGGGTATTCAGTGCGTTTTGTAGCCTATACAATCCGTCAGATTCACTCCCCTTGGTCGTTCATCTGGCGGCTTGCGTTTGTCATTTTTACTAATGATTATTTCGGCATTGATTCGAGACTTTTTTTCATTGTGCCCTTCACGCCTTCACGTCAACTATCAGACTGCAATTAACAACTCAAACCGTATCGCAGGCGATTCGGCTCAAAGTTCGTGCTTATTGATGTCAATGATGTAAATGATGTAAATGAATCAGTCTTCAGGCACGTGAGGCAGTTGACAGTCACGGCGTTTGACCATGGTCACGCAGTTGCCGGACTGGTTGAAGAAGACTTCGGTCATGTAGGCACGCATGAGCATGACACCGCGACCGCAGGGGCGTTCGAGATTTTCATCGAGCGTGGGATCTGGGATTTGATCAGGATGGAAACCGGGACCTTCGTCGCAGATGCTGATGCGGATTTCTTCATCGTCGACGGAGAAGTCGATGGTGACGTTCTTGGATTCGTCGGACTTGTTGCCGTGACGAATGGCATTGGCAAGGGCTTCATCGAGTGCAAGACGAATGGCAAATTGCGCGGTATCGGAGTAACCGTAAGGCTGGATCGCCTCAATGACGGTTTCCACAACCTTGACGCCTTCCGAGAGCGAGCTCGGAATCACCAAAGGCTTACTGGTTCGAGACTGTCCCATATGCAATACTGGCCTGTCTCCACCACCTTGGGATTGCACAAAATGTACATCACTGGCGGTGTGTTCACATGCACCTCAAATCACTTGAGATGCCCTACTCGATGAACCGACGTCGTTGTCGGTTACTTGAAACTGCTCATGGCCTCGGTAGC
>JBICHS010000689.1:0-9057 GCA_043101135.1 Phycisphaeraceae bacterium JB051 | reverse complement strand
AAAAACGATGGATCTCAAACGTGATTCGTTTACTGAGCTTTAAGCCAGTCCGTGATGATTTGCTGGGCAGGTTTGCCCCAGACGCCGTAGCCCCAGTCGCTGGGCCCGCCGTTGTACGGGTCCCAAGTGTAGAACAGGACGCCGGCAAAGCCCTGTGACGGGATGCGGCGATCCAAGGCAATCTCCGACCGCCAACTCTCGCAAAACGCGCGGTAGCCAATCGCCTGGACCTGCGGCGTTGCGGTCACCTGTTTGGTGTTGACATAGTTCCATGGATCTTTCAAACCCCATGGCAGTGACGGGTAACCAAACTCGGTAATGAGAACCGGCTTTTGGATTTGCCGGGCAAAGTCCAACAGTGACTTCTGAATCACAGGCCAGCGTTGGGTAATTTGCTGATGCAGCTCAAAGGCGGCTTGTGAATCGAGCGGTTGCTCCAGGGTGTCTTTGGTCATCGACCAGTAACCGCTGATGCCCACGTAATCGACATGTTCCCAAAATGTGGGGACGTGGTAATGGTCCCAATTGGTGGCATAGATCAATTGCCCATGAAAATCCTTGCGGATGTCTGCAATGAGTCTTTGCCAGCGTGTGGTCTGCTTCTCTGTGGAGAGTAACTCTGAGCCCACACAGAACACATCAACGCCGGCATGCTGCGCGAGATTGGCAAAGTGGCGCATGGTCACACTGTAACTTTCCCACCATTGATCCCAGTCATCAGGTGAAATCTTGCCCCGCCATTCGTTGCCACGCGGGTGCGTGAAAAGCACCGTCGGCATGAGCATGGTTTTGAGGCCACGCTTGTGGGCATGTCGCAACAACGTCATCAACTGCTCAGTGCTCGGGCAGCGACCGGGTTGATTGGGGATGCTGATTTTCGTCGAAGCGCCATCCCGGGCAAAGGCAGGCGTGAGAATCTGCAGACTGTTGCAACCCATCTGGGCAATCATGTCGATCGCGCGAATGTACTTGGGAAGCTGGTTGGTGTAATGGACGTTGAGACTAAAGCCGATGACCTGTTGCTTTTCGAGCCCTTGTTTGAAATGTGCTGGTTTGGCGGGAGTCGGTGTTGGCTCAACCGATGTTACATCCACCGGCGCGATCATCGCACCGAGTAGTGACAGCAGATACACACCAGCAGCAAAAAGTCCAATTCGAGCGGGGCGGAACATGAATGCTTAGAAACCTTGGCGATTGGGCATACGTGGGCGACGTGGATTGTTCCCAAAGCCACCTTCTTCAGGACCCTCAGGACCACCCATCATTCCCGGATCCATCATGCCCGGGTCCTGACGACGGTTGTTGTCCATCTGCTGGGGTTGCTGACCTGGTTCTGCTTCAACAGGCTTGGGGAACAGCGGGGCAAGAATCAACTGGGCATCACCACGCATGTAACCAATGGTCTCCAGTGGCATATGAGCCTTGGCCTGAAGTCCACCATTGGTGGTCTTGTAGCTCAAACTCAATGGCATTAAATCGCTGGGGAAGACTGGGTCCATTTCCTGTTTGCCCATTAGCAACTCAATGAGCATGTAGGTCGCACGCATCCCAGAGAGCAGATTCATGTGTACCTGTCCCGTGGTGTTGGCCAGGTTGCTTTCCATGGCCTTGGCAAGCATTGCACCCTTGGCAATACCCGCAGCCTGTGGGGCATTGAGAATCGTGAGCATTTCCTTGACGAGTTGGGCGTCGGTCACCGTCGTCAAAAGCACCGTGCTATTGTCCACCGAGGCGATGTAGCCTTCCTGATTGTTCAGACCCAACACCATCATGCGACGCGACACGTCATTCATCCGAGCCAGAACCTGCATCGGCATGGTGTACTGCAATTGATACTGGGCAATCTGAGCACGGTCATCCGACAACGCATTGGCAGCAAAGGTGCTTAACACCATCACGTTCGGGCGGCTGTCGGTTTCAGCAGTTTCGCCTTTACGCATCGGACCCATCGGGTGACTCTTGCCATTGGCATTGGTCAAAAACGATTGGAAGTCCGAGACAAAACGCTGTGAATCGTTGACCTTCAAAATCATGGCCGTGTTCATCACACGTGTGCCAAGTCCAATAGCTCCTTGCGGTGCATAAAACACGTGAGCAATCTCGTTGATCTGACCGAGGATCGGTGCTGCATTTTTCACCAGTGACACATACCACGCGCCCTTGCTTTGCAGTTCGGTTGCCATGTCATTGATGATGGCCTGCAGGTCGACGTTCTGCATGTTGCTGTCAAGGCTGTAGAGATATTCACGACGGGGCAGGCGGTCGAGCAAGGTTGCTGTTCCTGCATCGCCGGTCAGACGTGAAGCCATGACCGAGCCGGGCTTGAAGGTCATGGCGACGTTCACGTCCATGCCTTGTTCGGTGCTGCCGAATCCGACGACCAGCGTCTTGGCATCCTTGAGCACGCGAAGCATGGCCGTGTTGTACAGCTCGGACATGATCTGGCTGTTGCTGACATTTTCCTCATCTTCAGGTTCCAAGGCTGCTTCGGGATCCGGTGCGGATTTGAACAGGTCAATGGCACGCTGATAGCCGGTGTCGGTGATGTTCTTGGGTTGAATGATCAGGCTCATGTCACTACGGACAAGCACATCAAAACCTTGCTGACCCACGAGGGTGGTCAATGCAGAACGAGTCAGGCCGGGGGCATAACCTTCGACCTGTGCTTTTTGAGAGGAGATGATGGCATAGCTGTTATGCACCTTGGCGTAACCGGCTTGGCCGTTGGGCAGCGTCAGCGTGGTGACCAACTCATCCGGCGAGCCACCGAAGTTGCCCACGAATTCGGCATAATCCGAGACGGGGATCATGGCAATGAACTGCGGTGCCGGTCCTGCAGGAGGTTGTTCACCATCCACAGCCGGTGGGGCAGGCAGGACACTCTCAGCATTCTGGACAACCAGGAACAACGACCCGTTGCCGTTGACACCGCGATCCATGCCCAGGGCACGTTTAAACTCGCTAAGCAGGTCCGTGAGGCCGGTGATTTGCAGATTCAACGCGTCATTGAGCATGGCTGCACGATCGCTGAACGTGTTCATGTCCGGCACCGCCATGATCAATTCAAACTCAGCGGGTAACAGATCAAACGTCTCAGCGAGTTTGAGATTGTCACCACTGTCCTGGGCTTTGATCAGCGGTGTGATGACCAGTGTCGTCACAAGCGTCATCAGGACGGTCATTTGTGTGCGTGTGCGAGTTGAGAACCAACGTCCAAACATATGCTGCTCCTGCAAGGTTCAAACCAAGAGTTCGGCTTTTCGTGTCGGACACCATGCCCCGGAGACTGTACTGGTGGCCATCGACTGCGGGTGAGTCTATTTAATATACACGATTCATGGGGTTACGTTTCAAAAAAAGGCTGAGGGACTAGGGACTTGGGACCAGGGACCAGGGAAAAGGCAGGAAAACCAGCGTTGCTTTTTTGTCTTGTCCCTAGTCCCTGGTCGCTAGTCCCAAGTCCCTCCTGTATCATAGACCCCATGTTACCCGCCAAGCCCAGCAAAATTCTCGTCGCCATGAGCGGTGGTGTCGACAGCTCTGTCGCTGCCTCCATGCTCAAGCAGGCCGGCCATGAGGTCGTCGGTTGTTTTATGCGCCTCGGTTCGGAAGACAGTGTCGAGGACGGCTATACCTGTGACCCGACCAAAGTCCGCGAAGGTAAACAGGGTTGTTGCTCGGTCAATGACGCGGATGACGCCCGGCTGGTGGCTGCGATGTTGGACATCCCGTTTTACGTCCTGAATTTCCGCTCGGACTTTGGGCGGATCATCAACTATTTTGTGGATGAGTACAATGCCGGCCGCACGCCCAACCCGTGTGTCCGCTGTAATGATTGGCTCAAGTTCGGCAAGCTCATGCAGTATGCCGACACCATCGACGCCGACTTTGTGGCAACCGGACACTACGCCCGTGTGGACAATTCCGCTGACACGCCCAAGCTGCTTAAGGGTTTGGATAACGCCAAGGATCAAAGCTACGTGCTCTTTGGTTCGAAGTTGGAGCGTCTGAAGAAAATGCTGCTGCCGATTGGTGAGATGGTCAAGCCCGACGTTCGTGCTTACGCTCAGCAACATAAGTTGCCGGTGTTCAATAAGCCTGACAGCCAGGAAATCTGCTTTGTCCCTGACAATGACTATGCGCGACTGGTCAAGGAAAAGTCGCCCGACACCTTCACCGCTGGCAAGATTCTCGACCGGGATGGCAAGCAGGTCGGTGAACACGAAGGCCATCAGCATTTCACCATTGGTCAGCGTCGCGGGATCGGTGTCGCCCTGGGCTATCCGATTTACGTCACCAACCGTGACCCCAATGCCAACACCATCACCGTGGGCACCAAGGACGATTTGATGTCCATCGGCTTGACCGCCAACCAAACCAATTGGCTTATCGATCCGCCGACTGAGGCTTTGCGATGCGAAGTTAAAATCCGCTACAACTCCCCAGCGGTCCCCGCGACGGTCACGGCTACGGGTGAGGATGCATTGTCGGTCACATTCGACGAACCCGTCGAAGCGGTCACCACCGGGCAGGCCGCCGTGTGTTATCTGGAGCAGCAATGCATCGGCGGTGGTTGGATCAACGAAGCGCTTCCCGCTTAAAACCGCTTGCGGTTTAGCGCTCCTCATTTACTCATTTGATGCACAAATCCCACTTCATTGCCCAATAACCAGGCAATAATGACCATGTAACATTTTTGGCCTCTAATTTGCTTAACCATTTTTTATCCGAAGCTTGCGACCGATAGCCAGTAATTTTCGGGTATAACAGGAACAGACGAATCCCGCCCAAGTCATTATGCCGATGGTTTTTTCAACATCTGATGATGGATTCGTGCACGAGTCAAAGAATCAATCAACCAAGGAAACGCTATGAGGCATTACGATTGTGCTGTGATCGGGTCCGGCCCGGCAGGTCAACGCGCAGCTATTCAGGCTGCAAAACTCGATAAATCAGTATGCGTGATCGAGAAATCCCAATTCGTCGGCGGCGTGATGGTCAACACCGGCACCATCCCCTCCAAGGCTTTACGCGAAGCTGTCATGCACCTGACCGGTCATCACAAGCAGGGCCTCTACGGCCGAAACCACCGGGTCAAGCGTGATATCACCATCAATGACCTGGCATCCATGTCCGCCAACGTCATCCGCAATGAATGGAATGTCATTCAGGATGCCTTTGACCGCAACGATGTGGACCTGATCTGGGGTAAAGCCCGATTCGAAGGTCCCAACCTCGTGGTCATCGAAAAAGACGGTGAGAACGAAATGATCACCGCGGATACCTTCATCCTCGGGGTCGGCACGCGTCCTGCAAAACCCGAGAGCATTCCCTTTGACAATGAGTTTGTCATGTGCTCCGACGGCCTGCTCAAGCTCGATAACATTCCCAAGTCGATGATCGTCGTCGGTGGTGGTGTCATCGGTACCGAGTATGCCTGCATCATGGCCACCCTCGGTGTCCGCGTCACCCTTGTGGAAGGCCGTAATCAGGTTCTGGGGTTCCTCGATGCCGAAATCGCTGAGTCCCTGCAGTACCACATGCGCAAAACCGGCGTGACGTTGCGACTCAATGAAAAAGTCGACAAGATCGAAAAGATCACCTCTGAACGTGACGGCCACACCATGGTCGAAGCTACCCTCGAATCAGGCAAGAAACTCCATGCCGAATGTCTGCTTTACGCGGTCGGTCGCCAGGGCGTCTGCGGTGAACTTGGCCTGGACAATGTCGGTGTGACGTTTGATGATCGTGAACGCCTCAAGGTCAATGACAACTATCAAACCAATGTCGAACACATCTATGCCGTCGGCGACGTGATCGGCTTCCCCGCCTTGGCATCGACCTCCATGGAACAGGGGCGCATCGCGGTCTGTCATGCCTACGGTCAGCCGATCCATTCCATGCCTGACCTGTTCCCCTATGGTGTATATGCAGTACCCGAGCTGTCGATGGTCGGCAAAACCGAACAGCAGCTCACCAAGGAAGGTATTCCCTACGAAGCAGGGATCGCGCATTACTCCGAAGTGGCGCGCGGCCAACTGCTCGGTGACGAGATCGGCATGCTCAAACTGCTTATCCATCAGGACACCCGCAAAATCGTCGGTGTGCACTGCATCGGCACCGGTGCAACCGAACTGGTCCACATCGGGCAGGCTGTCATGGCGCTGGGCGGCACCGTCGACTACTTCATTCACAACGTGTTCAACTATCCCACGCTGGCTGAGGCCTACAAAATTGCCGCACTCAACGGCTCCAACAAACTCGCGAACATGTAAAGCAATTTTAGGTTAAACCAACATCGCACATATGCACATGAAAGCCCTGGGACTTGAGTCCCAGGGACGTTGTGCATCCATCTCATCGAAAAAGATCACGCCAATATGCATGTCGCACATCGCTTTTAGTTGCATGATGTCAAGGTCAAATCGGTAAACACAAAGAATATGTTCACGCGACGTTCAACGCATTGTTATGTCATGCACGCTGCAAACAATCGCTGCATCACAGCGTGATGCTGAAACGACAAAGTCGTTTTGACATGTTCGCCGCGCACTGAAAATCATCATACGGTCCTGCATCAAATAAACACAGCGTTCTGAATCTTGCAATGGATGTTTAAGCAGACTGCTTGCTGCATGTCATGTCACAGACCAATGAATTGCAGAGCTTGTTGTGCTTGCAGCCACAGCATTCGTCGCCGGTGTATTGTTCACCGCAGGCACATTCGTGTTTGAGCACCAACTCAACCGCTGCTTGTTCATCGGTGTCGCCCAGGGGCTGACGGGCACGCAGGCAGAGTTGTCGCCAGGTGGTGACTTCGTTTTTACGACAGTGTTTGACCAGGACATCCTGGCCGTTGGCGGGACAGTGATATTGATAGACGGGCATGGCGGGGCTCCGGGTAACTAAACCAGAGGTTGTATTTTAGCACAAAAATATCTCAAGATGGAGGCTTTCTATTTATCGGGCGGATTGCCGTGGTACTTGATTGGTGGAGCTGTTGGAAGTGGTCCAAGGACATGCAGATCGGTTTGCTTGGTGTCCTACGGTATAATCCATCGCATGCGAATTTTACTGACCAATGATGACGGCATTACCGCGCCGGGGATGCTCGCGCTTTATCAGGCTGCAAGAGAACTTGGCGATGTGCAGGTGGTCGCGCCCGCGGGTGTGTGCTCTGCCAAGAGCCACAGCATTACGCTCTTTGAGCACATTGATGTGACCGAGCATGCCAACGAACACTTCACCGGCTACGCAGTGAGTGGCATGCCCGCCGACTGTGTGAAAATTGGTTGTAATGGTTTGCTTGATGGCCCGGTCGATCTGGTGATCAGTGGCATTAACGCTGGAGCCAACATCGGCGTGAATGTGCTCTACTCAGGCACGGTTGGTGCTGCACGTGAAGCCGTCATTCAGGGCATCCCTGCCATCGCGTTGAGTCTGCACATCGGTGATCGTGATCGCATCCGCTGGGATGTCGCAACCGAGCATGCTGCAACCGTTCTCAAACAGGTGATCACGCATGGTCTTGATGCATCGCATTTACTTAACATCAACCTGCCGATCTTTGATGATGATGACACCGTCACAGGCACGCGCGTCTGCAGCCTGTCGGACTCCGCGATGGCGGATCGTTATGCACAATCCCAAGGTGACAACGGTGCGACGCGCTACTGCGTCGACTACGGCATGCAGTTTCGCCAACACCACGAAGACTCCGATGTGCATCTACTCTTTGATCGACACATCACCATCACCCCCTTGCTGGTCTACCAAACTCACAACGATCACTTGGCGCACTGGGCTTCGCGATTTTAAAACCGCTTGTGGTTTAGCGCGATTCGAAATAAATCATCAATCCATCGCAGCCTTGTCGATGACCTCTTGCTGTTCTTCATCATCAAAACAGGCTGAATCGTGATGGGCATAGGAGATGATCGCATCGCCAGCTTGTTGATGAAGTAGCAGGGCGATCAATGCGGTCCAACCGGTTTGGTGTGACGCGCCCAAACCTTTGCCGGTGTCTGCATGGAAATACTCGTGGAAAAACACGCTGTTTTTCAGGGTCGGGTTATTCAGGATTTTATCCAGGCCGAGATTGCACGGGCGGTGGCCTTGAGCATTGGGTGTGAACAAGCCTGTTAACCGTTCCCCAAGTTTGTCCGCGATTTGCCGAATGGTCATCTGGTTACCGGAGCCGGTGGGGTATTCGACTTTAAAATCATCGCCATAGAAATGGTGATACTTGTACAGCGCTTCGATGAACAGATAGTTGATCGGCATCCACACCGGGCCGCGCCAGTTGCTATTGCCACCAAACATGCTCGTTGTCGATTCACCCGGTTCGTAGTCGATGCAGAACGTTTTGTCTTCGTACTTGAAAACGTAGGGCTTGTCTTTGTGATGAAGCGACAGTGATCGGATGCCAAACGGCGAAAGGAACTGCGATTCATCGAGCATGATCTGGAGCATGCGTTCCAGACGCTTGCGCGATGGGATGGCTAATAAACGATGGGCTTCGCCTTGCTTGTCCTTGTCAGTGTGCAGATAGCTGACATACTTGGCAAGGTCTTTGCGATAGGTCAAAAACCAGTGCAAACGTTTCTTGAAGGTTGGCAGTTTATCAATGGCTTTCTGCTCAATCACCAACACCGCGGCTAACGGCAACAAACCCACAATCGATCGCACCGGGATCGGGATGTCTTTACCCTTGGCATGAAGTTGATCGCGATACAAGCCCAACTCGTCATCCCAGAGTCCGCCTTTGCCATCCGCCTCTTCACGGTTGATGGCATCGCAGACATGGACAAAGTGTTCGAAGAATTTGGTTGCCATGTCTTCGTACACCGGGTCATGCAATGCAAGCTCCATCGACATCCAAAGCATGTTCGCGCAGAAGAAGCTCATCCACGCGGTGGCATCGGCTTGTTCGAGTTCGCCATCAACAGGCAGGTACGAACGATCAAACACGCCGATGTTATCCAGGCCCAGGAATCCGCCGGAGAAGATGTTCTTGCCATGATGGTCTTTGCGGTTGACCCACCATGTGAAGTTCAA
>JBICHS010000688.1:0-5404 GCA_043101135.1 Phycisphaeraceae bacterium JB051 | reverse complement strand
CGCCGAGAATTTCCTGGTCGCGTTCAAAATAAAACCACGGGTCCACAAAACCTTCCATGGCATCAATGGACTCCAGATACAGCAGATGCGGGACAGGGACCCACACCAGCATGTCCCAGATCAACCAGATGCCTGTTAAGTCACCTTCAACCATGCGGCGACGATAACCCAGCCCCAGGATCTGACTTTGGTTGGCATTGAATTCGTTGTTGTAACCACGCTCTGGAAAATGCCAGTCACGATCCGATGTCGTCGGGCCGGTGATGCGTGGTTCAAGCCATAATTGCCACTCCGTCGGGATGTTGTCCTTGAGTGTGGTGAATGGGCGGTCCGCACCACTGACCGCACGATGTAAATCAATGGGGGCAGCGTTCACCGATGCGCTTAAGAGCATCATCATCAACGCAACGCAAAACAAGGTCAGGTTCTTGAGCATGGCAGCATCTCCAGTTGTCACTGCTACAGAATGCACAATCCATTTGACAGGTAGGATCGTCACAATCGTTATAACCGGACTCTTGGTGTGATGCGATACAAAATGTACAGGCAATACAAAAAATACAATCAGAATAGTCGATATAATCGTTATATTTTGCCTATTTTAACAGACAAAACGGCTTGACGGTGTTTCTTATGCACATGTTCGTGCGTCATGGGCATAAAAAAAGCAGCGACCGATTTCGTCGCTGCTTTTAACTCAAATGTATCGAATACTCTTTAGGAAATGGCTGCATCACTGCGTGATGCTGATGCCATCGATGTGAGTTCGTAGTGTGTTTACGTTGATTGTTTCATAGCGATTCAAACAACAAGATCGCTTCAAATAATTAATCACCATGCGATATCTCATTTCGTCATTCCCGCGCCCCCCCCGGAAGTCTGGAATCCAGTGACAATCTCTTGACGCTTGCAAGTTCCACTGGACTCCCGCCTGCGCGGGAGTGACGGGATTCGGAAGTTGATTGTTTGAGCTGTACTATCGCGATTGACGTTGCCATTGGAAGATTGAGGGCACCGTCGGTGTTGGTCGCTTGGGCATGGTCTTGGGGATTTGCAGATGCACATTGCTGTGGACTAATTCTGCTTCACCCAGACCTGCGACGAATTCACCGTTGCCGCCGTAGAGCAGGTTATTGGTGATTTCGCTGCCGGTGCAGTCAGGGCTCAACAGCTTGACCATGGCACTTTTCTGATCCTTGAGCACGAAGACATTGCCTTGGATGATGTGATCAAAGCTGTTGTCCTTTGTGAAGAATCCAACGCCACTGTCAGTGATGATACGGTTGTGGAGGATGAGCCAGTTTTCATTCATGCCACCGACCCAGATGCCAGCGATCTGGCTGGTGACATCACAGTTGTAGACCACGTTGCGTGGGCCGTTGGGGCCATGGGCGCCGTCTTCGGGTGGTGAAGCCCACATGCCGTAGCCGTAACCACCGTTGCCTTTGACGGAGCTGATCACGCAGTTTTCCATGAGGTTTTCGTTGGTCCAGCCAGAGTGCCATTGTGCATCGGAGTTGTGGAACGTGGAGTCGCGAATGACATTGCCTGCTGCGGACCACTGGAAGAGGGGGGCATGTCGCATGTTATGCGTGATGACATTTTCCATCAGGCAGTCATAGGTTTTCTCCCAACCAACGTATGCTGTCCCACCACCACCTTTAAACCAGGCTTCAGTGAACTCGCAATCGCGAATCTCACAGTGAGCTGCGAAGTTGGCATAGACTGGATGGCGACCACATTTGATGACGTTGACGCGCTGCGCCCAGCAGTTGACCGCGTTGGTGAACATCACGCCGGTGAGCCACATATCCTGTGTCTGTTCAATAGTCAGGTCGTTGACGCCGCCTTGCTTGATGACATCCAAACGCATGACATAGGCTTCATCAGCTTTGGGGAAGTCGATGCGAAGTGGCTTGTCGAAGTGAATGGTCTTGCCTTCAACTTTGGTGATTTGAACCACGTAGTTGCGATAGATGCCCCAGTTGCAGGCATTACGCACCAACTCGCGTCTTGCTGGTGTTTCGTTTGCACGCACGAAGATCCATTGGCCAACCTGCAGGTCATGTGTTCCCGCGAGTGTGACGGATTTACTGCCACGCTTGCCATCTTGGGCCAGAGGATATTGCGGTGAATCAAAACCACCGCCATGAAAACTCAGTGCACCATCAGGGCGTCCGATGGGCGTCGCATCAACATGGTTGGGATCAAAGTTGATGTCGATGCTGCTTGAGCGTGTGCTGCCGTCTGCGTAGGTTGCCGTTGCCGAGAGTGTGTGTTTACCCGGGGTGAAGTGATGCAGCTTGTCTTCAGCGGTGGTGCTCAGGTAAGAGCGATTGCCTGAGTGCATGGACGGGTGATAGCCCGAGCATTGTTTACCATCAAGATAGAGCACAAATTCCTTGAAGTCCTTAGGCGGTGCGAAGACCACGAGATTGGTTTTGGGACCGATGGTCTGACCGTTTTGAAGACCCCAGAAAGCAATGTTTGCTTCTTCGATCACGTATCGGAAATTGATCCTGGTTTTGTCGACACCTTTGCCAGAGATGGTGATATTGTCATCACGGATGATCACGGGACGCAGCAGGTCATACAGTCCTGCATCGAGTTGCAACAGTCCGCCACCGCGTTTGGCTAACGCCTTGACGGCATCATCAATGGCCTTGGCATCATCTTTCCCGTCATTGGGCAGGCCGCCGAAATCACTGAGTTTCACAGTGTTTTTGAAACTGCTGGGGATCGGTTGCTGCAAGCCTGCATAGCACCAGTTGGGATAAACAATCCCGTCTGGGCCGACGACGTCCGAAGCGGTGAGTCGGTCGGTCTGCTCCGGTTTGATCTTGTACTGCGGGGTCCAGCGTGGGGGTAGGATTTGTGCTGGTTCAAAATCAAGGCTGATATCGTCTGCCATGATATTGACGAGGGATTTGGACCACGATCCGAAGCGGAGTTGAATGAAGCCGATCCTTTCCGAATCGACATAGCCTCTACATGTAATGTCAAACCAGTCGTCTGTCTGAGCACGCGAAGTTAAGCTGATACCCCCGATGCGGCGAAGATATTTTTTGTCCGGGGAGTACGCATGAATCTGCATGCCAAAGCCCATGCCTTCGATTTGGCGGACGCGCATCTTGCCAACGTAGATGCCCTTGGCTGCTTTGATCAGCGGGGAGTTCACGTTCGAACCGTCTTTGGGATTCTTATCGATGATATGGATATAGCCGTTGGCATTGTCGTGTGCATGCTCGATCATTGATACATCGCGCGACGTTGTCCAGTCTCCCAGGTTCGTTGCGTTAAAGTTGTTGGCAGTTAATTCCTTGCCATGCGCGAACGTCACAAGCGACAGGATCAGGACGATGGATAAGTAAATCTGTTTCATATGATGTTTCAGTAGGGTTTGGTTACTCAAAAACTGGTTGTAGGCTCAAGAATCAGACGGGCATTCCTGGGGTGTCTTTTATTTTACATCGACGTGGAACAAATCACTTTTGCCAGCGATGTCCCCATAGGGCAACGTGTTGGCGTGGCCGTCGAAGTAAACGAGATTGGCTGCCTCGTCGTGCCGGTACGCCGTCTGGGCACTGTTGGCTGATCCTGCTGCGATGGATTCGCCATAGAGACCGTAGAACGAGTTGTACCATGATCGGCCGCGCACGACTTCGCGGTCGGTGGAGTCGATGATCAGCAGTTTTTTGCTCGGCGAGATGATTTCCTGTTCCCGAAATGCGCGGATGTCTGAAGTTGCATAGGGTTGGTACCATTCGCTGATACCCGTGCCGTCGAGATATTTGGGGCGGGTGATGTTCACGCCATAGGTTCGACGCATCAAGACCAGGCCACCGTCTTGGGTGTCAGCATGCGAAAGCGTCGCCAATGGGCAGGCATAGTGTTTGGGCCAATAAAGCAGGTCATCACTGACGCGATTGACGTTCAGGTAACTCTGGATTGCCGAGTTCTGCATCCAGAAGATTCGATTCGAATCGTTAGGCCCCACAAAGTCCGGCCATTGCCAGCGGTCAAAGTCATCTGCATACATCACGTTGGCCAAGCCCATCTGCTTGAGATTCGTCAGGCATTGCACGCGCTGCGAAGCCAGTCTGGCTTTTGCCAAAGCAGGCAGCAGGATGGCAATGAGCAGCGAAATAATGCTGATGACCACCAGCAACTCGATCAACGTAAAAGCTTGGGTTGTGCGGCGCATGTGCGGACTCCGTGGGGATTGATTCACGGTCAATTCTAGGGGGGCTATCCCGCAATGCAGATGGATAATATAATTAGAGGCATGGACAAATTGATCAAGTACTTTTTCCTTTACCCCAGGCCATTCGCCAGCGAGCTGCCGGTGTACTCCACGGGCTATATCATGGGGAAAAATTATCGGATCAGTAATGCCTTTCCCTGGATTGCCTACTCGTTTATTCTCCGCGGACATGGACAATGTCACATGATGGGTGAGTCGTTTGAGGTCAAAGCGCCGTGTGTGTTCATGCAGATTCCCGGGGAGGTTGCCCAGTATCAGCCGAACCCGGGGACGACTTGGGATGAATTGTTTTTTGCGTTTCACCGTGAACATGTGCCAACGTTACTACGCAAAAGCTTTTATGTTCCCGGGCGGTATCACTGGCTGATTCACGATCATCAGATGCATGAGGTGCACAAATTGGTGCGCGAATTGGGCGAGCATCTCCGCCGTGACAGTGTCGCTCGGTGTACGGATCGTATTGATTTGATCGCTCAGCAATTACTCATTGAGTCTTTGCATGAACCCTCGGGCAATCCGACCAACGAAATGGAAGCCATGGTCGAAGACCTGCGTCAAGCCTTGCTTCATGTCGATGACCCGGGGCAATACATCAAACTTGTTGCCAATCAGCACAAGGTCTCGGTCCCCAGTCTGCGTCGACATTGGCACCGGATCATGGGCATGTCGCCAGGCCAGTATCACGCGATGCATCAGATGCAGCGTGCCCAGGAACAGTTGTCTCACACCTCTTTACCGATCACGCACATTGCCAACAGCCTGGGCTATGCCGACCCGCTGTACTTCTCCCGCAAGTTCCGCAAGCAGGTGGGTATGAGTCCGTCAGCCTATCGCGAGAAATTCGGGGAGTCGTGAAAGCGTATGCATTGAGGATCACACATATGTGTGATTCACGTTTCAGGCAACCCGCGTCGTGTCGACTCGGGTTGAGCGAAGCTCATGCGTGATGATTCATGTATTTCGACGATGTCGAACCCCGCGGTGATACACTGCGGCTCGCCTGAATCATATGATCCTGTCTTGTCTCTGCGTTCTCAGCGCCTCTGCGGTTAAAACTTTTCACAAAAAAAATCCCACCGACACGGGCTTGTAAGTTGTCATTTCCCGTCTTTGTTGTTTAGATAAAAAATGAGGAGCCTG
>JBICHS010000687.1:0-5875 GCA_043101135.1 Phycisphaeraceae bacterium JB051 | reverse complement strand
ACCATCAGTCGATTCGTCCCGGCAGTCCAAGTGCGAAAAACCCTTCAGGACATGGGACTTTCGCTGGCGGACATCAAGAAGAACTTCCCTGCTAAGCAAGTCGATGGCAAACCGCATCACCACCCCTGGGCAGACAATCCGATCTTTGATGATGCCGAAATGGACAAGCTCATTGATGCTGGCTTAAACCGCATTCTCTCGATGCAGAACGGCGATGGCGGTTGGGGTTGGTGGAAGGGAACCGACTCACGCATCTATCTCACCACGCACGTGCTTTATGCTTTGCAGGCAGCGCAGGACAGTGGCGTGGATATTGATCAGAATATTCTCCGCCGTGCTGTAAATTGGCTTAGCAATGCCGTGCAGCAGGATATCAACGAAGAGAAATGGTCAGTCAATACGCAAACTGCCTACGCGGCATACGTGCTAGCACTGCACAAGCAATCCGGCCCGTGGATTGAAAAACTCCATGAAGGCAGAGACAAACTCAATCTCTATGGCAAAGCCTTACTCGCGTTGAGTCTGCATAGCTTGAATAAAACCGATCAAGCCAAGACCGTCCTGCGTAACATCATGCAATACCGTCGCGACAATGACGAAACCAAACTCACATGGTTTGAAGACCCCGACGCCGGGCGCTTCGGCTGGTGGTACTGGTATAACTCCGACATTGAAACGCAGGCATGGATTCTGCGAGCCATGACAACGATCACCCCCGAGGACGAAGCATCGCCGCGCGTGATCAAGTGGCTGCTGAATCATCGTCAGCATGGTTACTACTGGCGTTCGACCCGTGATACCGCTTTGTGTATTGATGCCATGAGTCGGTACGTTAAGACCAGTGGCGAAAGTGATGCTGACTATACACTGACATTGGAACTTGATGGTGGCAAGATCACCAAGACCGTCAAGATCAACAAGGACAACCTGCTGACGCATGACAACACGTTCGTCATCAAGGGCGTCTCGTTACCTGCAGGCAAACACACGTTGACCATCCGTAAGCAAGGTTCCGGCGCGCTGTATCTGAACAGTCGCCTGACCTACTTCGGCATGCAGGAACACATCCCGGCATATGGTCATGAGCTGCATCTCAAACGAACCTACTACCGCCTCAAACAAATCCCGTTTGCAGTTGATGTGAACAACAGCAAAGGTGAAACGATCACCGAAAACCGCCTTCGCTACGAACGCATCGAACTCAAAGATGGTGACGAAGTGGCCAGCGGCGAGATCATTCAGGTTGAGCTGAATCTCGAAGCGGACAATGACTACACGTATCTTGCCATCGAAGATTTCAAGCCCGCAGGCTGCGAACCCATTGATGTCCAAAGTGGCTATGTCCGACAGGAAGGCTTTGGCACGTATCGCGAACTGCGAGACCAGAAAACGATGTTCTTCATCGAGCATATTGCCCAGGGCAAGCATCTATTGCGATACCGCCTGCGAGCCGAAGTCCCCGGCGTGTTCCATGCCCTGCCCGCCCGCGTCTTTGCGATGTACGTCCCACGGCTTGATGCAGGCAGTGATGAACTGATCATGAAGATCACGGAATAAACCTAATGGTTTGAACCGCCAAGGCGCCAAGTTTGGAAAGAGATTGGAACAGACTGATGAGACCTTCAAAAACCCAACTTTCCTGTTAAGACATTTTTTACCACAGAGTTCACAGAGTACACAGAGAGAAAAAACAACTATTTTCAAGGTATTTTCTCTGTCTTACTCAGGCTCTGTGCTCTCTGTGGCCTCTGTGGTAAAATTGGTTTGGATGGTTTTTTGAATATCTCTGATGTTCTCTAACAAAATACTGTCTTAACTTGGCGACCTTGGCGGTAAAAATGTCTTTGCCAAATCTCTGAAATTTCGCCTCAACTGCACCGTCTATGGGTTGGAGATGGTATGATAAGGAGAGTCTGAACCCGGGATTTTACATGGCCAACACACCGCAACAACTTCTCAATGAGATTGCTTCACGCAAGCGTCTGATCCATTTGGCTCGGCGGTGGTATGTTGCGTCGCTGGTTTGTGCGGTGATTTTTGTGACTGCTTTGATCACGCTGCGATTGGTCAGTGTGATTGAAGACCCATTTAAGTGGTGGTCCGTCCTGATTGTCCCCGCGGCAGGGTTACTGTTTGCTGGGATTTTCCATCGGGGGATCACGCAGGCGCAGGCCGCCCGGTTGGCAGACGAACATGCCAAGACCAAGGACCTGTTTCTCACTGCCACGTCGCTGAGCACAGCCACGGGTGAATATCACGACGCGGTGGCTGACGAGGCGAATCAAAAAGCCCCCACGGTTTCCGCCAGGCAGGTCGTGCCGTTCACGCCGGGCAACAAACTCATGCACATTGTGGTGATCCTGCTGGTGTTGCTTGCCGGCGTCTGGTGGATGCCACAGTTTGACTTGATGGGCCAGGAAGAGCAGCGACAGAAGACTGCTGAACGCAAGCAGCGTTTGGAAGAAACACGTAAAGCCATCGTCAAGCGTACCGAGCAACTCAAAAAGCAGGATCTGGAAGCTGAGAACTCCAAGCAGGTCGAAGCCCGCATCAATGCCTTGCAGCAGGCGCTTCGCAAAATGAAGCCACAGGACCCCAAGGGAAATCTCAAACGTCTTGCCGATCAGAAGCAGCGTATCGAGCAGGAATGGCAGCAGAAAAAACTGGCCCAATCACTGAAAAACAATCCAACCAACCAACGCTTTGGCAACACCACTGACCAACAAAAACAGTGGAAAAAGCAGATGGAGAACGGCCAAAGTCAGAACCTGCAAAGCAAGATGCAGGAGATTAAGAAAAAGGCTGAGCAACTTAGCCAAACCAAAGATCCAGCTGAAAAACAGAAACTCCAGAAGGACATCAAGCAGGCCATTCAGGAGATGGCCGACTATGCCACCAAACAGGACGGCGGCCAGAAACTCGCCGAGTCTTTGCAGCAGGCATTGCAGCAGCTGGACATGAGCAAGATGGAGAATATGAACCAGGATGCTGCCAAGGCCATGCAGGAAGCGATGAATCTCTCGCAACAGGAATTGGAGCAGCTTGCTCAGAGTGTCCGTGACATGAAGAAGCTCGAAGAGGCACTCAAAACCATTCAACAAGCCCAGCAAGCCAACAATCAACAATCGCTCGACGGCCAAGCCTGTTCCAATTGCAACTCGCTGTCGGACTATCAGAAGCTGTACGAAAAAATGATGCAGCAGCAAAACGGTGAAGGTCAACAGCCAAGCCCGTCCATGGCCGAAAGTCAAAGCCAGAGTCAGTGCCAGAATCCATCAGCTTGCCAGGGCAATTGCCAGGGCGCCTGCAAAGGTGGTGGTCAAGGTGGTGGCATGAAAAATGCAGGTCGTGGCCAAGGCAACATCGCCCCGGAAGATGATTCGATCACCACCAACTTCAAAACCGAAAAAGACCAGTCCAAACTCAACGCTGGCAAGATTCTGCTTTCCTGGAAAACCAAGGGTAAAGCCCCCGCAGGTAACGCGATGAAGGACTATCAGCAATCGCTGAACACCGTCAAGCAGGATGCCGCCCAGGCCATCGACTCAGAACAAGTACCCGCCGGTTATCACGATGCCATCAAGAAGTACTTTGACACCATAGAACAGGCGCAAAATGAATCAACAAGGTCTACAGCCCCCCAGTAAATCGCACTCT
Source organism: Phycisphaeraceae bacterium JB051 (assembly GCA_043101135.1). Classification (GTDB taxonomy): domain Bacteria; phylum Planctomycetota; class Phycisphaerae; order Phycisphaerales; family Phycisphaeraceae; genus UBA7800. The sequence continues at coordinate 2,218 of JBICHS010000687.1, read as the reverse complement.
CTTTTCATCACCGTCATCACTGTCATTGCTGGGCTCTGCGTTGTTGCAGGCCTGCTTTATGTCGCCAAACAACCGCCTGCCCCGAAGCCTGATCAAGGTGAGCTGACGGTCTACTGTGCTCACGATTCGGTCTACTCCGAACCCATCCTCAAACAGTTCGAAAAAGAAACCGGCATCAAGCTCAACATTCGCTTTGATACCGAAGCCACCAAATCCCTGGGACTCACCGAATCACTCATCCGCGAAAAAGACAACCCGCGTTGCGATGTCTTCTGGAACAATGAAATCCTTGGCACACTTGACCTGCAATCCAAAGGCATCCTCGAACCCTATAAAGGCCAAGGCTACGAACGCATCCCCGCTGCCTTCAAACATCCCGACGGCTTGTGGACCGGCTTTGCTGCACGACTGCGTGTCTGGATCATCAACACCAACATGATCTCGGCCACCCCGCAGGCCATTGACGTGATCATGGAAAAAGAAAATCTCGATCGCGTCACCATCGCCAAACCGCTCTACGGCACAACGCGCACGCACTATACCGTGCTCTGGCAAACACTCGGTGAAGACGGGCTCAAAGACTGGCATGAAGAAATGAAATCACGGGGCATGATCATCGCCCAATCCAACGGCCAAACCAAAAACCTCGTCGCGCAAGGCAACTGCACCATCGGCTGGACCGACACCGATGACTTCTTCGTTGCCAAAGACGAAGGACGCTCCGTGGAAATGCTCCCCTATCGTCTGGAAGACTCCGAACAAACCATCTGCATTCCCAACACGGTCATGATGGTCAAGCAATGCCCGCAACCAGAACTTGCCAAAAAACTCATCGACTATCTACTCAGTGAACGCGTTGAAATCCAGCTCAGTCATTCCACCGCCCGTCAGATTCCCCTGGGCTCCGTCGACGAAGAACAACTCTCTGACGAAGTGAAGCAACTCAAAGTCTGGGCCTCGGAAGGCTATCCGCTCATGCAACTTGAGCCCGCACGTCAGGCTGCCCTGAACTGGCTTAAGGCGGAGTATTTGCAGTAATGATCAGTGAAGCACTGTTCCGGGCGGTCGTGCTCACGTTATGTCGCAGTATTGCAGTCGCAGGACTGTGCACGCTATTGGCTCATGTGTGTTTACCAACGCTCAAACAGGTTCGTTTCGTCAAACGATTGTGGTGGTTACTGCTGTTACCGATCTTCATGCCACCGCTGGTCATCGGCTATGCGTATTCCAATGTCGCGCTGTCCTTGATCCGGCATCCAATCCTCAACGACCTTTTGTACTCACTGCTATTGGCGATCCGTTTTTTCCCGGTAACATTATTGCTGTTGCATCTGGCTCCGCCTGCCCCGCTCTCGGCTGCAGCCATGCACAACCTTAAACTCGCTCGTCGCAGCCGCTGGTCAAGCTACATGTTTCATGGACAGGGACGTGTGTTGGCGACGGCATTTGCGGTGGTGTTCGTGCTCAGTTTCACCGAATTTGAAATCACATCGCGCATGGCATGCACCCACTGGAGCATCTGGCTGTTTGATGCACAGGTGGGCGGCGCCCCATTGAGCTCAACCCTCAAGTGGCTGATCCTGCCCGGCAGTGTGAGTCTTGCCCTGCTGTGGCTGGTGTTCATGGCTTTGCCGACAGCCACGCAACGAACATCACTCCATCCCACGCCCACCCGTCGCAGCGTGCGTCTTCGCTTGAGCTTACTCATCAGTTGGTGGCTGGTGAGTTTGCTGCTGTGTTTGATCATCCCGTGGTGGTGGGTTCTCAAACCCGCGATCGGCGCGATACCCACCGTCATCACCAAGCCGGAGATTTGGCAGGAGATTGGGTACAGCGTGATGTATGCTGCGCTATCAACACTGCTGGTCGGCATGCTGATGTGGCTAATGCGTTTCTCACCGCGATGGGTCCGTTGGCTGATGTGTCTACCTGGGTTGTGTGGCTCACTGGTGGTGGGGTTGATCACCCTTGGCTTGTTTCAGACGAGCCTGCTCAATGCGATGTATGACACGCCTTTGCCGTTGGTGTTGGCATTGACATGGATCGCGTTACCTGCAGCCTTGATTCTCGCACCGATTCTCCGTCAACGTTCAAGCAATCAACACCTCACATGGCTCACGCGTTTATCCCTGAATCAACAGCATCAAACGCTTGCCAAACATTTACATTGGCAACAACAGATCCGCAGCCTGCTGCTCTTAACCGGCATCATCGCTTA
>JBICHS010000686.1:0-2878 GCA_043101135.1 Phycisphaeraceae bacterium JB051 | reverse complement strand
GCTCTCTGCCAAGAGTGAACATCACAACGAGGAGCTCAAGCAGATTCTCGATGCGGTCATCGAACGGGTCGACAAAGCCATGGAAGGCATTGGCGATAAATCCTCCGATGCCCAGAAACAAATGGCCGACACGCTGGCGTTAACCAGCAAAGCCATGCAGGAGAACATGCAGCAAACCATGCAGACCATGCGTGAATCTTCCGATGCGCTCAAGTCCCAATTCTCCGCTCTAGAGCAGGGACTTGGCGGGCTCAATAGTGTGCTTGAAAAGCTTGGCCAGCAGAACGTGGTCATCGAAGCCACTGTCGTCCAACCCAAGAAAAAGGGCTGGTTTGGCAAGTAAGTTTTTCGTGACCTGTGGCTGATCATTCCTTTGACATGGACTGGAGTTTGGCAAGATGTCCAGACGGAATCGCGACGACGGTGAAATGTCGCTCTTCCCATTCTTAAGTATTCTCGTCTGCCTCATCGGCGTGCTGACGCTGATGATCGTGGGCGTATCCATTGCGCAGATGAATACGCCCGACATTGATGAACTACTCAAAAACCAAGAGGAACTCGAAGAGGTCAAAAAGGAACTGACGGAACTGGAGAAGAAAAAACTCGAACTCCAGGAATTCATCAAGATGGCTCAGGGTATCAAGAATCAACTCAATGATGCACTGAAAAAACTCCGCGATCTTGAGGAGATGAAAAAGGCTGCCCAGCAGCAGGAGAAGTTGGCTGCCGAAGCTGTCGAACTGCTTGCCGAAATTCAACGGCTTGAAAAACAGATCAAGCAACTCACCAAAGAGCTTGAAGAAATTCAAAAGAAGATTGCCAAGCTTGAAGAGGAACTGAAAAAACGCCTTGAAAAACCAGTGCCCGAAGTGCAGATTCAACCCAGTGGTTCTGAGGATCTGCGAAACGGCAAGATCCGGCCAACCTTCGTTGAAACAACCAAAGAAGGCGTTCGCATTCACACGCCGCAAGGGCAGACCTTTGTCACCAGCCGTGATATGCGTAACGAAGACAAAGCCTACATGCAGTTGGTTAAGGAAAGTGACGAACGTAAAGACCGCATGATCATTTTCCTGATCCGTAGTGATGCGATTCGGACGTTTGATACTGCCAAGGCTTTGGCGGATAAGAACCATGCTTACAACTCACGCCTGCCGATTGTCGGGCAGGGGCGTGTGGACTTGTCGTTGTTTTTTGACTCAATGAAGAAGTGATGAAGACTTGAGATATGCGACGTAAACCGCAGGACGATGCCAACAATCTGGATTCACTTCTGGATGCTCTGACCAACGTGGTGGGGATTCTCATCATCATGTTGGTTGTTGCGTTGCTTGGCATGAGTGAAGCGGTCAAACGCATTACCCAGGCAAGAGAACTCGATGAACGTGTCAAGGTTGACCACCTGTTGGACAAGCAAAAGGAACTTGAAGCCCTCAAGGAATTGCTCAAACGACTCGAGCCGGATTGGCGTGACATGGAACCGGAGGTCCCCAAGAATAAAGTCCGCCTGGAGCAGCTCACCAAGCAGCTTGAAGCGTTGCGGGATAAGGTGACCGCTGAAGCTCAAAAGAAAGAGTATGACGTTCCCAAGCTCAAAGATGAAGCTAAGGAAAAAGAAGCCGAGCAAAAGAAACTTGCCCAGGAGCTGGAAAAGGCAATCAAGCGTCTGGAAGAGCTCCGTGCCTTGCTGGACAAGACGCCGCTTCCCCAAACCCCACCTGCAGAGATTGTACGTATTCCCAATCCGCGAGACGTTGATAAGAGTTACCGAAAGGTGGTCTTTCATGTTGCTGACAACCGCATACTGGAAGAGGAACATGAGCGTTATCGCGATAAGATCGAACGTAACATCGCTGCCTTTGAACACCGCTTTCGACCTGCTCCAGAGACGGATGAGGAGACAGGGGGGTATGACTTTGAGAAGTTCAAGGATCTGATTGACCGCTCCAAATATGGTGATCGCAACGTTGATATCAAACTCAAGATTTACACCACGCGCATCTACATGGACTGTTACATGACCGAAAATGCCGGTGATGATATCGACTCCATGGATCGTCCCAATTCCCTTTACAAACGCAAGATTTATTCGATGAAACGTGAGGGCAAGCAGTATGCCCGATACGTCGTCTACCCCAACAGTTTTGCTGAGTACGTCAAGGCAAGGAACATTGCTGATGACATAGGTATTCCCGCAGGTTGGCAGGTCGATACCAATACCAAGAATCGAAACTGGTCGATTTACGTGCCGGTCAAAATCAAGTTCAACAAGGCCAAGCCTAAGCCCAAACCCAAGTCTACCGGTGGCAGTAACAAACCTGCTCCCAAGCCCAAACCCAAGCCGCAGAAGAAACCCGAGCGTGCGCCTTTGCGCGATACACTCGTGGACTGAGTGTCAATCAGCTTCAAGAGGTTATGGCATTTATTCAGAGACTTGTTGATGTCGTCGACATTGCCAGCACATCAAGACCAATAGCAAAGTTGCAAAGACCCAGCCCGGCCAACCCCATGCCTGTTCACTTGCCCATTGATGAAGTTGGCGCAGCGGCCTGATTGCCACGCTTAATGAACCAAGTAGCAGAACATACACCGTCAATGTAATCAGCAGGTTGTAGTGTGCCTTGATTGCAAGATCACGGCCTAGATACATTGCACAAAAAATGCTGATGCTCATCGTCGGCACAGTCATCGACAAAGTCGCATTGCTGAGTATCCAACTCATGCCAACGATCAGAAAGATGAGCGGCAAATGGACGACCGGTCCCGGGCTGGCATATGCGCCAAACGCTTTATGCCTTGGGAATGGATTGCGAAAGTAGTCCTTCATACATAAATCTTAGCTGTGATAAGCTCAATGCAAAATCATGCTCGGGTGATT
>JBICHS010000685.1:0-3087 GCA_043101135.1 Phycisphaeraceae bacterium JB051 | reverse complement strand
GATGTTGCCCTTGTGGACAAGGGTCACGGAGTCACGGTCGTTGTCGATGGCGTATTGGATGGCAGCTTTGACCAGACGGAAGGTACCTTCCTTGGAGACGGGCTTGATACCGATGCCACAGGTGTCGGGGAAACGGATCTTACCATAGCGATCACCGAAGGCTTCTTTGAAAAGCTTCTTGAACTTCTCGACGTCTTCGGAGCCTTCCTGGAACTCGATGCCAGCGTAGATGTCTTCGGTGTTTTCACGGAAGATGACCATGTCGACCTTTTCGGGTTCCTTGACCGGGGTGGGCACGCCGTCAAAGTAGACGACCGGACGCAGACAGACGTAGAGGTCAAGGATTTGACGCAGCGCGACGTTGAGACTGCGGATACCACCACCGACGGGCGTGGTCAGCGGGCCTTTGATGCCAACGAGATATTTTTTGAATGCGTCGAGTGTGGCATCGGGGAGCCAACTGCCGGTGGCATTGAATGCCTTTTCACCTGCGAGGACTTCTTCCCATTGGATCTTGCGATCACCGTTGTAGGCCTTTTCAACTGCAGCGTCGAGAACGGCTTTGGCGGCAGCCCAGATGTCGGGGCCTGTGCCGTCACCTTCGATGAAAGGGATGATCGGGAAAGCCGGGACATTGAGTTTGCCATTATCCAGTGAGATGGGTTCGGCGGAGATCGCGTCGGTCATGATGAATCGTTCCTCGTTGTAAAACAGGATTAGCGGTTATCGTCTGTGACATTGGTATTCAATCCGGACTCACCGAGATGAAGTCCAGACGCATGATTATGCTGATATTCTCTGTTTTCTCAAGCGAGGATGTGTATCAAAAGAGATGTGGCTATCCGAACTGAGGCTTGGTGAATGTGATGGATGTGGCGAAGGCGTACTAAACCCCAAGCGGTTTTCAGAGCAGAGCGATCCGGAGCAAGGTTACCACTTGCGATTCACGGGCTTGTTGGTCATGTTTTGGAATTGCTTGTCGATGATTTTTTCGCGATTGCTGGCTCGTTCTTGAAGTTGGGATTCGAGTTCACCAATCTTGGCTTTGAGACGTTCGAGCTCGTGTTCACGGATTTTCTGGCGGATCTCAAATTGCTGCTTGAGCACAGCAAGCAGGTCATTACGCAATTCATCCGTCGGCGTTCGACGGTAACTCATGGACAACACGCGGCTACGCGTATCGAGCTTGAAGTCGGCCACCTTCAACTCGTACATCGGTGGGTCATCCATTTTCAACTGAATCAAATCCTGCATGCGCCCATACGTCCGAGCCAACATGCGATTGGAACGATCAGGATTGACTTGCTGCCAGGTTTTGATTTTATCGATGAGTTCAGGATTGACTTCGCTGAGGATGGAGAACAAATGCTTGAGCTGCTGCTCATTGAGTTCTTCGGGGGGACGACCACCACGATGAGGCCCCTGCCCGTCACGGCGACGCTCGCGCGGCGGGCCATCTTCCATCATGCCACGCGGTGGCGGGCCCTGATCGGCAGCGTCCATCAAGGCCTGCTCTTCATCAGCTGTCAGGGTGGCCTTCTTGTCAGACTGGGCATAGCTGACGCACGAAAGTCCGAGCAGCACCAGGCACAGAAGTATCCAATTCCAACGCGACATGAATTTCACTTTCCTCAACATTGCGGTCACTTAAAACATCGTCTGGTCGGACGTGTCGGATTCAATCATTTTTTCAAGGCCAAACAGACTGTCACTCATTTCATCCACACGCGTGTTCCAGTCATCACTGATGGTCCCCAAGGCAAGCTTGTCGACCTGGCTGGCCAACTGATCAATTTCCTGATCAATCTCAGCATCCGGTGCGGAGTACTTCATGATGGAGGAAACGTGATGCGTGGCCTGAACAATATGAAAGGCGTCGGCACAGATACCCATGGCCTGGAAGACAATGCCCCAGGACGCGGCGATGATCACACCGGCTGCGATATATCTTGCCATGTTGTACCGCAGACGCAGCGGGCCGATCCGTGCAATCACGTGATCCCCCACCGGCTTGGTCGCAGCAACGATCCGTTTAACCAGACCATGCGGAACCGACGGCGGCGCCAAAGCTTCATCAAGCATCGGCTCCAGCTCGTCATCCACCGGGGACTGGACCTGCTGAGCACCGACCAATTTGAGCTGGGGTGCATCGGCTTGCGAGGCGGTGTCGGACGAAGTCTTGGCAATGATCCGGGCAGCCAGATCGTCTGATGGCATCTGGGGCGACAAAGCTTCGGATAGCAGTGCTTCAAACTCATCCATCGAATTGTCTTGGTCGTGGCGTGTCATCGCCTAATTCCTTCCTCAACTTCTTCAAGAACCAGCACACCGTGTGATGGCCCATACCTTACAACATTTGTCACTGCCTGACATCGCATCTGGCGGCGGCATTTAGTTTTCCGAACCATCGGTTTCAAGGAGCTTTCGCAACTTGGCCAAGGCTCGGTGCCCTCTTGCCAAAACCGTCCCGATCGGTTGTTCGAGTGTCTCGGCAATCTGGGCGAAGGTCAGACCGGCGGTATGTCTTAAATAAACAATCTCACGGTCCGATTCGCTAAGCTGCTCGACAGCCAATTTCACGGCATCAAGCTGCTCGTTGTGTGTCATTTCTTCCAACGGCGTCCGGTCTTCATCGCCATGCTGTCGGACAATCTTACCCTGGGCTGCGGCCCATTGGCTGGCTTTCTCCGAGCCACTGGCTGAGCCGGCGGATGCACCGGGGGACATATCCATCGGCACGGCCTGACGCTTGCGACGTCGCATTTCATCTCGAAGTCGGTTCATCGCAATCCGAAACAGCCAGGGCTCAAATCGCCCGCGTTCGTCATACGCCTTGAGCTTGCTGACCACCTTCACAAACGTGGCCTGGGTCATTTCCTCGCTGAGTTCCTGATCTTTGCATTGCCTGAAAATCAGACCATAAACCCTTGGCGTATAGGCTCGTACCAACTGCTCCCATGCAGACGCACTCCCGGCGGCAGCGTCCGCCAGGACCTGGTCGAGATTTGTCTGCGTGGCCAGTTTCGGTGTCTGCATCATCGTCATTCTGACAGGTTAACGCGGGAAACGACAGATCATTGCATCATT
>JBICHS010000684.1:0-4965 GCA_043101135.1 Phycisphaeraceae bacterium JB051 | reverse complement strand
GGAGTTTCGCAATTTCGGTTGGGGCATTCAGCAGGGCCGTAAACTCAAAGCCGGTGTCCCACTGGTGCGTAACAGCTATCCCGTCCGCCAGCCGACACTCGGTCGTACGCCGTCCGGCAAAACCGTTGCTGCCTACACCCGTCCCCAAGGTGATAAATCCGTGGTCACTGTGCAGGATGTTGAATCAGGTAAGAAAGTCGACATCGGCGTTGGTGATGATGAATCGCCAGCCACGTCACCCAAAATTATTCGTGATCCGCAGACCGGCAAAAGCTATCTCCAATTCGTTCAGGATGGCCAGGTCAAACAGTCTGAACTTGCTGATGATCTAACTGTCACCAAGCCACAAACGCTGCTTAAATCTGATGAAAAAGTCCAACGTATTCTCAGCACCAAACCCATGCGTAACGGCAAGCAGGTCACTATGGCCAAGACCGATTCGGGCAAAGTTCTGTTGAAATTACCTGATCAAGATGCTGCACAAATATTGCCCGATGCCCGTGATGCGGATTTACTCACCGATCCTGATGATGCGATCCATATTGCCATGCGCACCAAGGACAATGCCATCGTCGTACGGACTGCTGATGGACAGGCCCAGCAAATCGCAGCACCCGATCCAGGCAATGGTCCGCCGACTTTGGTGCGCACTGCTGCCGGTCACCCGCGTGTGATTTTCCATCGCAAGTTAGCTGACTCCATTGCACCGGATGCCGACCAGGGCGGTACATTCCAGGCAGACTTTGTTAAAGGCCAATGGTTTGAAACCAAACGCGCTGTCCAGCCTGAAGAACCCGTCACTGCAGCAGCCGTGTCGTTTGAGTTCAAGCCCAAGTACGGTAAAGCGCATTTCAAAGCCATGAACACCGAAATGCTTCTCAACGGTAAAACGATCGGCAAGCTCACCAGCCGCGTACCCGATGGACGTTATCTCTATCAGGTACCAACCAACTGGCTCAACTACATCCCGGCTTTTGGTAATCAGGGCGAACTCAACAAAGTCAGTTTGAAAATCAAAGGCATCGGCAAAGGTAATTTCGCGGTCTCGGATAACATTGCCCTGCACACTGCTCACAGTATGGTCCAGGAATTTCTTGTGGCACCCTCGCAGCAGCATGCCCAGCAAATTGCTCAAGACAGTACGTCACTTCTGCGACATCACACGCCCGACCTCAAGGTCACCAACAATCTCTGGGAGTTGCCTCGTGGCATTGTGCCCGGTCAGAAAGTCAAAGCAACCATCGGTCTGTTCAACGTCGGAGATGTCGCGGTGCCAGCCGGTCGACTTATCGCCAAAGCCGGTGATCAGGTCATCGGTCAAGCCGAATATACTTCGCTTGGATCATTCGACAAGCAGGAAGTGGCTCTAACACTCAACATGCCCGAGTCCGGCTTTAATGAAGACGAACCGTTACAGGTGACAGTCAGCAGTAACATACAGGGTGATCCCAATCCCGCGGATAACAGCATCACCTTCACTGCTTACGCAGATTACACCGCAGGTCTCACGGGCCCGTCGCGTCCGATCAAGCTTGATCCCGACAAGCTGACTGATGATGCATTGACAACAGTGGACATCAGCAATGAGCCGTATCAATTCAAGCTCAGTGACATGAGTCAGTGGTACCGATTCAAAATCCCTGAAACCGGCAAGGGGCGGTTGCGTGTACAACTGGATAACGCGGACCCGACATTGGTCTTGGGCGTTGATCTGTACACGCCCGAGGGAACACCGCTGAGTCTGCGTGATGACAAATGGCAGGTGCCCGGTCAATGGGTCTTCCTGCGTATTGGTTTGAAACCTGAGCAATCGATTCCCAGTGACGCGACGTTTACTATCGCATGGAATCAGACCACCATGACCAAGCCGGTGGAATAACATTTGAAAACTCACGACAGCAAGGACTATCTCATGATCCGCCAACTGCCTGCCGTCGCCGCCCGTTTTGTACTTGTTTACCTGTTGATTGTGACGGTCACTTGTGTTGACGTTGTATCTGCGCAGGTGACTGATGATGACATCAAGGACAAGAAAATTCCTGTCAACGAAGTCGAGTACATTGCCAAGGATGCAAAGACACCGGACGCAAAAAATAGTGATGCGTCAACCGACTCCCAAGCAGACATCTCCAAACAGCTCACCCTTGACGGTGGCTGGAAAATGCCCGGCGGGGTCATGAATATCTCAGGAGGTGTGGGCAGTGTCGGAGGGACCATTGCCCAGTTTGCAAGTAATTCCTATGGCATCAAACCCGGCTCTGCCATGATCAATGGTTCATTCGACGGCAAGCAATTCTCAGGTACGATTGTCCTTCGCAGTAAAGACGAAGACGGCAACATCCACGAGTTGGCAACGCCTTTGAAAATGTCGCTTTCGGCCGACGCCAACACACTCTCAGGGCAATTTGAAAATCGACGTTTCAACAAAACCCAAAAAGTATGGTCTGACGAAAAACGCATGCAGTCCGTAAGTTTCACCCGTGTTGATCCCATTGATGCAGATACATTGGCAGCGATCAAAGAAGCAATGGCAAAGGCCCGCAGCGACGGTGACGGGGCGGAAGACGATCCGAGCATGGCCGATGGTGCGGAAGATTCGCAAAACGAAGACGGTTCAGAGAACGGCCCGATCACCATCACCAGCATCAACTGCGTCGAGGAACTTGGCTACCGCAACCTCCAGGTGAAAAACCGCAGTGGCAAGGACAAAGACAACATCGGGCACATCTGGCTTCGCGTCACGGGCGAGAACCTGCCCGTCAAAGCTCAGTCACTTAACATTACCATCGATGATCCGGCTATCAACTTTACCGGGAATCACAAGCCTGACCCTGATGATGAAAAAGCCCTGCAGATTCAGGTGAATCTCTCGCAGGCAGCAGCTCCCGGCCCCAAACAGATCACGCTCAACGAAGCGCCCGGCACATGGGATTACGACTTTACGGATCTATCGCCCAAAAATATCGACTTTGTCCGGCCGGTGTATGTCGATGTCTACAATCCTGCCAGCGAGCTTTATCGTGGTGAGTTGTTTTTCGTGCGTGTGAAATTTCCCATGCCCGTAAAATTCAAGTCACGAAAAATGGAGTTGAAGGTCGGCCAAACCAAGCTCATGGATTTAGAGATCACGCCGTTTGAAGGCAACAAAATGATCTTCCATTCCAAGGCTTTGATTCTCCCCGGTGACAAAGCCGCGTTGGCGGTTTTTGAAGACCGTAAAGGTACCGGTATTGATACACCCAAGGATGCCATCAAGCTCAATGCGATTGATGAAGGCCAAAAGCTTGTAGCCATTTTCCCCGGTTCAAAAAAAGATGCATCGGGGCAAGCGCAGATCAAACCCTATGCCATAGCAACCATCCGCGGACTTCCCAGCAATGATTGGATCCAAGCCGTCACCAAAGCCCAGAACTGTTGGGAAAATAGCAGCAGTTCCGCCAAGTCCAAAATGCCCAAGGGCTACACTTTTACCAACCAGATCATTTTTACCACCAAACGCAATGCTGGTGAGTGGTTTACCAATTCGCGAAATCTGCACATGACCGTGCGTGATCATGCAGCGTGCCTACTCATCCGTGATGAAGGAATCAAACAACTCCGCGCCAAGATTCAGCAGTACAACAAGGGGGATGGCATTGAACCACCCAAGGTTCGAAATGAAGCGACAAAGCAAGCACACAGGGCGGCGATCAAAAAACGTAATGATGCCAAACGCGGCTTTGCAGCTCAGATGAGTTCGGCTGCTGATCAGAACTTGAATCATCCCTTGATGCGGTTGCAGGTTTCAGGCCCTAAAAACGCAGGCAATATGCAGCTTCAACAAGCGATCAAGTCATCGACGTTGCGCAACGCTTACGGCGATGCGCGTTCGATGGATGCTTTGAATTACGCAGTGATCGCGATTGATCAGGCACAAGGCGTGATGCTTGGGAACATGAATTACTCACTCAATCGACTGACGAGTCTGAGTGATTGTGATTATGAAGGCTTGCTGCGAGTCTGCGGCTTTGGCTTTGGCAGTATTGGTCAGCTGGTCAAAAACAAACTTCTGGTCCCCAGCAACGAGCCGGGTGTCGAAGCAGGGCGGATGGTGCCCGACCGTGCAGGTTACGCTTCGATTGACCGCATCAATACTTTGTACAAAGCGCTGCGAGCTGACGAAGCCTATGCACGATCCGACACGGAGATGGCGATTTTCGTTGCAACCGCGCCGTTTATTTATATCTCTGTTGCTGCGACCGCAGGCAGTACAGCAGCAAGCATTGCAGGTGGTGCCCTGGTTGCAAGCGAACTTGCAGAACTCGGGCTCATGGCATCGGACATGTATGACTACATCCAACTCCGCGATGAGGAAGTTCAATTCCGCGAAGGTCTCGTGGAAGTTGCTGGAACCGAAGGTTTGTCGGAAGTTGAATCCGAAGCCAGTGATAAATATTGGTCCGCGATGATTGCTGGTGGCGCAGCATTGGGCGGGACCGCGCTGGGCGAAGTCGGTGGGGCGATCCTCAAACGCTTTGGCAAGTCCGGCTTCCAGGCCTTGGAAGAAGCAGTCGAACAGGCTGCGAAAAAGGGCACCAAGAGTTTATCCAAAGCACAACGCAAATTGCTCGAACAAGCTGATCTGCTCAAGCATCTTGGTGATCAGCCGACACCTGAAATCGCATCCAGTCTCATCAAAGGCATCCGCCAAGCCAAGGAAGCTGCGGAGCAAACCGCCAAGCAGGCGGATCAGGTACAGGTCGCATCGGCTGCAGATTCCGGTGTGAAAAACACAACTGAGAATCTCGCTGACACAGTCAAGGAATCCGCACCTACTGTCCGTGGTGGCAATTTGGCAGAGACGGTTTCAGATTCCGCCCCGACGGTCAAGGGTGAGGACTTGATTGACACGGTCAAAACGCCATCCCCGCCCAAGGCTGGCGATGATCTCACCGAGACAATGGTGCTCAATAACCCGCCTAAGTC
>JBICHS010000683.1:0-5714 GCA_043101135.1 Phycisphaeraceae bacterium JB051 | reverse complement strand
CGGATATCAGAGTCATCATCCCAGCCCATGCCCTCGCCGACGCCAGCCAGCAGACACAAAAAGTCATAAACAACCCAAAAGAAAAGGAAATACAAAATGTAATACCAAACACACTTGACAGGTCAATACATATCAGATTCGCATGCGCTCATCTGGCGGCTTGTGTCGGTGAATATGTGATACATCACGATTGACGCCCTACGAAAAACACCTGCGTCGTAAGACACAGGTGTTTATTCAAAAGTGGGAGCAATTGGATTCGAACCAATGAAGGCTAAGCCAGCAGATTTACAGTCTGCCCCGTTTGACCACTCCGGCATACTCCCGATGCGTTGTGAGAAGGAACAGTATACGTCTTGGAAAAGAAATTTCAACCTGCCCCGCTGATTTTCTGCTCACGATCTGCTCATGTCTTTCTCATTTTTGAACACTGTTAAATCAGACGTTACAATCCGAGTCCGATAAGCCTCTTATTGAGGATTCGTATCATGAGTGCAATCGCACCGACAGCCAATGCACCGGTCCTGGTGCTCAACAAGCTCTGGATGGCCATTCGGGTCACCGACGCCCGTCGTGCCTTCTCACTTTTAGTCCGCAATATGGCTGAAGTCATCCATGCTGAAGATGACAGCTATATGAGCTACGACTTTGAGGACTGGACGGAAATCTCAAGCCAGTGGCATAGTTTTGAAAAACAGAACTACCAACGTATTCGCACCCCGCGTATGCAACTGGTCGTTCCCAAGATCATTCGCCTCTTTGGCTATGACCGCCTGCCCAAGCAGGAAGTCAAGCTCAATCGCCGCAACATCTACGCCCGGGACAAGAGCCTTTGCCAATACTGCGGTGGCAGTTTCCCGACCTCAGAACTGAGCCTGGATCATGTCAAGCCGCGCACCCAAGGTGGGCTGAGCACGTGGGAGAATCTGGTGTGCAGCTGCGTGAAATGCAACGCCAAAAAAGGTGGCCGCACCCCTGAGCAGGCCAACATGAAACTCATCCGCGAACCCTACAAGCCCAAGCGGAATCCCGCGATCAACCTCAAGCTCTCAACCGACCGCTTTGCCTGTTGGCAAGCGTTTTTGGACAACGCGTACTGGTCGGTGGAACTGAAGTAGCCTGCCAAGGTTTCGGTCTTTGGGAAGCAGTCAACAGTTGATATCCCAGTGGCTATCAAGTTGATGTTTTTTCAAAGGTTTGCATTTAAAAACCCCTGTAAAGACCATAGAATAATTGCATGATCGTACTCCACGGACCGGATGACAGTTTAATTCTCTACAAGCAGATGGCGCATGCGAAGATGGCGGGCTTGATCGCCAAGGCATGGAAACGGCCGGAGCATGTTCCCGATGCATTGTGGGATCGTCTGGTTGATGCGATTGATCACCATGATGATGGTTGGCTCAGTCACGACAATGAACCGACGCTTGATGAGCATGGTCAGCCGCATGACTTCAAATTCATGCCGATGCATCAGCACCGTGAGATCTGGCGTCGGAGTATCGCCCTGGCGATGGGGCGTGATTGGCTCGCCGGCTTACTGACGACGATGTATGCCAAAGATCTGTATGTCAGCTATGGTCAGCATGGTGATGCGGATCAGGCTTTCATCAATGAGCTGGGTGATGTGACGAGCCGGACGATTCACGATGCGATCAAGCGTGATGGCGATGACCGCAAGATTGTCGAGCCGGTCATGTTGTCGACACTGATGTCGATGTTCACGTTTTGGGACGGGTTGAGTCTGACGTTGTTGGGGGGCCTACCCTGGCAGGCGGATTGGCAATACGATGACGGGCGGTCAATGCTGCATGTCAAGAAACTCGGGGTCAATGCCTTTGCAATCACTCCTTGGCCGTTAATTGAAAAGCAACTGCCGATTTCAGTGCAGGGAATCCAGTTGACAGACAACGCATGGGAAGACCGTGAGAGTTTACATCATGCTATCGAAACAGCCCATTGCGTGGTGACCGACGTTCATTTGCGCCAGGCGTGAATTTGAAAATCTGTGCGAGTTCATCTGACTTGCCACCTCTGTATTCACCTGCCCTTTCACAACACCACTTCCAGTCCCGGCTTAAAAGACGGCATTTTGACGCAAAACACCGGACTGTTCAGTGTTTTATCGTGCGATTACAGTTCGATTTACACGATTTTATCCGGTCAAACGGAATCTGGGGCAATTAGGATTGCGTCAAAGGCAATCGTGATTTACCAATCGCCCCTAAACTTGCTACGATAGCGGCTTGTCAGCAGCTTAATTGGAATCATTCAAAGACGCTGACGTGAACTGAAACCTTATATGGAGTGAACCGAACCATGCATACGCAAGTTCTGGTTTTGGGGGGTGGACCCGGCGGTTACGCGGCAGCCTTCTTCGCAGCGGACCTGGGAATGGAAGTGACCATCGTCGACAAGATCGGCAAGCTCGGCGGCACCTGCCTGCTTCGCGGGTGTATCCCGTCAAAGGCATTGCTGCATGTGGCCAAGGTCATCAACGAATCGGAAGAAATGGACGAATGGGGCGTCAAGTTCGACAAGCCCCAGATCGACCTCGATGCCATGCGCGCCCGTAAGCAGAAAATCATCGACCAGCTCTCAGGTGGTCTGGGAACCCTCGCCAAGAAGCGCAACGTCAAAGTCGTCATCGGCTCAGGTGTCTTTGAAGACTCCAACCGGATGCGCATCGAAGGCGGCGATCCTTCCACCCATCCCTCCACCGGATGCATCAGCTTTGATACCTGTATTCTGGCCACCGGCTCAGAACCTGCCATGCCCGGCATGTTCAACATCGGCTCCGATCGCATCATGGACTCCACCGGCGCACTGGAACTGGTGGACATTCCTCAAAATCTGCTGGTCGTCGGTGCAGGCTACATCGGCCTGGAAATGGGTACCGTCTACGCATCACTGGGCTCGAAGGTCAAAGTCGTCGAAATGATGGACACCTTCCTGCCAACCACGGATCAAGATCTCGCCCGCCAACTCAAGAAACGCCTGGATCACCTCTTTGAAGGTATCGAACTGGGCACCAAGGTCGCAGGCGTTGAAGAAAAAGATGGCAAAGTCATCGCAACCTTCGAAAAGGGTGACAAAACCTACACCGAAGGCTTTGACCGCGTGCTGGTGTGCATCGGTCGTCGTCCCAACTCCGAAGGCATCGGCCTTGAAAATACCAAGGTTCAGGTCAACGAACGCGGCTTTGTGCAGGTGGACAACCAACAGAAAACCGCTGACCCGTCGATCTATGCCATCGGTGACCTGGTCGGCAACCCGATGCTTGCTCACAAGGCTTCCTACGAAGGCAAGATCGCAGTCGAAGTCATCAAGGGTGAAAACTCCACCTTTGACGCACAGGCCATCCCCGCTGTGGTCTTCACCGACCCGGAACTGGCCTGGGCCGGTATCACCGAACGTGACGCCAAGGAACAAGGCATCGAAGTTGAAGTGGCTGTGTACCCCTGGGGTGCATCGGGTCGCGCCCAGGCAATGGGTCGCCCCGACGGTTTAACCAAGATGATCATCGAACCGGGCACCGACCGCGTGCTTGGCGTTGGCATCGTCGGTGCCGGTGCTGGTGAACTCATCGGTGAAGCCACCTTGGCCATCGAGATGGGTGCCGTCGTGCATGACATGACCGAATGTATCCACCCGCACCCGACCATGAGCGAAACCCTGCCCCACGCAGGCGACGCCCACCACGGCGTGGCAACGGAAATCTACCGCCCCCGTCGACCCAAGAAGTGAAAAAGACAAAAGGGACTAGGAACTAGCGACTAGGGACTAGTCAGAAACAACAAGGCATGGACACAGCTTGTCTTCATTGCCTTTCCCTAGTCCCAAGTCGCTAGTCCCTAGTCCCTGATTGACTTGAAAGAATCACCATGGCAAAAGACCTCGCAAGAACACATGACGTTGATATTGATCCCGCGGAAACCTCTGAGTGGCTTGAGTCACTGGAGTATGTCCTCAAGGACAAAGGGCCTGCACGCGTCCAATACCTGCCGTCCATCCTTGATGAAAACGCGCAGCGCCTGGGCATCGAACTGCCTTACACGCAGACCACGCCCTACATCAACACCATCCCCCGCTCCAAGCAGCCCAAGTATCCGGGCAACCGTGAGCTTGAACGTCGCATCAAGAGCATCATCCGCTGGAACGCCATGGCCATGGTCGTCAAAGCCAACAAAAAGCCCGGTGCCGTCGGCGGACACATCTCAACCTTCGCTTCCTCAGCCACACTCCTTGAAGTCGGTTTCAACCACTTCTTCCGTGGCAAGGATCACGAATGCGGCGGCGACGTGGTCTACTTCCAGGGACATGCTTCCCCCGGTGTCTACGCTCGTGCGTACGTCGAAGGACGCATCACCGATCAACACCTGGAAAACTTCCGCCGCGAACTCCAACCTGAGCCCGGCCTTTCGAGCTATCCCCACCCGTGGTTGATGCCCAACTTCTGGGAATATCCCACGGTGTCCATGGGTCTTGGCCCGATCATGTCCATCTACCGTGCCCGTTTCATGGAGTATCTCTATGACCGCGGTCTGGCAGAAGACAAGGGTGCCAAGGTCTGGGCGTTTTTGGGTGACGGTGAATGCGATGAGCCCGAAACACTGGGCGCGATCACGCTTGCAAGCCGGGAAAAACTCGACAACCTCATCTGGGTCATCAACTGTAACCTCCAACGCCTCGACGGCCCGGTCCGTGGTAACGGCAAGATGATTCAGGAACTCGAAGGCATCTTCCGTGGTGCCGGCTGGAACGTCATCAAGGTCGTCTGGGGTGATGACTGGGACCCGATCCTCGCTCAGGACAAGACCGGCCAACTGGTCAAACGCATGGGCGAAGTCGTCGACGGTCAATACCAGAAGTACACCGTCAGCACCGGCGAGTTCATCCGCAAGGACTTCTTTGGCAAGTATCCCGAAGTCGAAAAACTCGTCGAACACCTTTCCGACGATGACCTGATCAAACTCCGCCGCGGTGGTCACGACCCGGACAAGGTCTATGCAGCCTACAAAGCCGCGACCGAAACCAAGGGCATGCCCACCGTCATCCTCGCCAAGACTGTCAAGGGTTATGGCCTGGGCGAAGCCGGTGAAGGTAAAAATATCACCCACCAGCAGAAGAAGCTCAACGAAGAAGAACTCCGCGAGTTCCGTACACGCTTCGGCATTCCGATTTCCGACAAGGACGTGGCAGACGCCCCGTTCTACGTCCCGCCGGCAGATAGCAACGAAGGCAAGTATCTCGCTGAACGTCGCAAAGCCATGGGGGGCCCGGTTCCCGAACGTCGCCAACGCGCCGAGCAACTGCAAATGCCGCAGCTCGAAGACTACCGCGACTTCCTCAAAGGTAGCGGCGATCGTGAAATCTCAACGACCATGGGCTTTGTCCGTTTGTTCACCAAGCTCCTCCGCGACAAGAACATCGGCAAGCACATCGTCCCCATCGTCCCCGACGAATCCCGTACCTTCGGCATGGAAGCCCTCTTCCGCCAGGTCGGTATCTATGCTCACGCAGGCCAGCACTACGAGCCGGTCGACTCCGACACCATGCTTTACTACAAGGAAGCACAGGACGGGCAGATCTTCGAAGAAGGCATCACCGAAGCCGGCGCCATGTCCAGCTTCATCGCGGCAGGCACCAGCCACACGTCACACGGCGTGGCCATGATCCCCTTCTTCATCTACTACTCCATGTTCGGCTTCCAG
>JBICHS010000682.1:0-4811 GCA_043101135.1 Phycisphaeraceae bacterium JB051 | reverse complement strand
AACCGCGGAAGCTGTTGCCATCAAGTTGACGGAAAACGTCATTAGCAATGGTGCCTGGGCGTTCAGCAGCGAGCTTCTTAGTGACTTCAAAATTCAACACCACTGCAGGCTCACCGTTTGCTGAGTCCTTGTTTTCATTGATGAATGTGTTGTTGCGGAAGGTCAGTTCCTTGATGATCTTGTTGATGATCACCAGGGAGGGTTGATTGGGCAGTTGGTTAATGAACGTGTTGCCGGTCGCGGTGATCTTGCCACCACCATAAGGGTTGGTGAGGATGCCACCGTTAACAAATTTATTGCCGGAGATCACAACGTTGCGGACCTGGTCGACCTTGATGAATCGCGGCTCTTTGAGATGACTGACAAAGAGATTACCCGAGATGATGGTCTTGCCCGATTGCGTGCCGTGAGCGGAGTGCAGACGAATGAACTGGCCTTTGAAAATATCATCGCCTATCTCTTCGATGATAACCATATTGCCTGCAATCACAGTCTTATCGTTGTGATAGAAGCTGCCGATCCCTGCTGCTTTGGAGTTGGTGGCAATGTTGTTTGCGACGATGACTTCCTCGCAACCTTCAGCATCGTAGGCCATGTCATACTGATATTTTGACGAGTTACCGGTGAGGATGATGCGACGACCTTTGCGGCCCCAGACCAGGGTCTTGCCATACTCGCCGTAGTTGTTGTGACAGTAGACTTCATACGTGCCGGTCATGTGGATGGCATAGTCCTTGTCACCCGGGAGCATGTTGCGATACACATCGCGAGGCAGGTTGGGGACCAGGCGTTGATTCTGCGGCGAGCAGTCACCACCGTCCCAAACCAAAGGATGTTTCACATGGCTAAACCAGTTGTTGTAGAACTTGATGTACTCACTGCCGTGATAAAAACTCAGCAGGTTGTGTTGGCCGTTGATCCCCACGTTGTCATGACAGAGCACACGCGAGCAATGCGTGGTGCGAACACCCAGCGAAAAATTCTTGAAGTGACAATTGGAAACTTCAATGTCTTCACACATCGAAAGCAAGAGAATCGTCCAGCGAATGCCCATCAGTGACCGCGTACCAGGGCGTTGACGGGAAAGACGTTGAGCGATGTACTGCTTGTCGGTGAGTGCGAATTTCACATGGTCGATCTTGATATTCTTCAGACCTTCACCCACCATCAGGTTGTGTTCGTTCCTAGCATGAATCTTAGTCAGCAAGTCATCCGTGATGGCAATGTTGAGATGGCTAAGCGTGGTGTTATCACCGGTGAGTGTGACCAATGTTTCAAACTCAGGTTTGTCGGAAGCAAAGATCAGCCTGGTGTTTTCTGAACCTTTGAGCGTGACATCCGCAGGCAGAACAAGCTTGGTGACACGGAAGCTGCCATTGGGGATGAGCACCATTTTTTCGCCTAAATCAAGGCGTTTTTGCAAATCAGTGGTGATGTCTTTGAGGTTTTCATCCGAGTTGACATCAAGCTTGACATCTTTGGCAACTTCAACGCTGGCCCAACGCTTGTCCAGATTTTCACCTTCCTTGGCCGAGGCCAACGGGTACCACAATGGTGGGAACATGCCTTCCTTGGCATCCTCAAGTTCGCGGCGTGTGGGCTTGCCATCGTCGTTATCAGCTGCAACTTCCTGGACGAAAGGCGCAAATGCCTTGGCTTTGAAACTGATGGTGACCGTGGTGTTGGCGGTGACCTTGAGGCTTTGCGTCAGTTCATTACCAACCCACACCTTGGCGGACTCACCCAGATCGGTTTTGAGTGGCTGGATACCCCAACGTGAATGCCATGCAATAAAGCCACCGATGTCATCGGTTTGTTCGAAGTCAGGATTCTTCAGCTGGGCACCGGTGATCTGAAATTTGTCATAGACGGTGTAAATCTTGGCACGTTCACCATCAAGTTGTTTATGGATGCGACCGCTTAATGCCAATTCAATTTCGCCCGAGTCCTGCGGGGTGAAGCTGAAGGTGTAATCCAGCCACTGATCGGCCAGATCGTTACCGGTGACTGCCAGGAAAGCCTGACGTTTATCGCCCTTAAGCCAACCGGGATGGAAAAGGTTCAACGTTGCTGACGGACCTTCAACCAGCTTGATGAGTTGTTTGCCCGTATTGCCTTTAACAAAGATATTGACCTGAGGCTGGATGGTTTTTAGCTCTTGAGCAACCACCGTTGAAACGGAGACAAGAACAAGACAAACAAATAGAGACAGTAAGCGTTTCATTCTTCAATTCCAGTGCGTTTGATGTTTGTGGGTTAGGCGGTGACAGTCTGCATCGCAAGGTATTGATCGCATCTTGCCTGCAATTGCTGACGTTGATCAGCAAACGTTGCATCCGCCCAGAGATTATTCATTTCATCAGGATCGTTGGTCAGATCGTACAACTCGCCATAGTCGCGTTGGGGATACGCGACGAGCTTGAACTGCTGACTGCGGACCATGATCATTTTTTCAATGCCCGGGAGCATATTGCATTTGCCATGTTCACAGAACACGACATCGCGCCCTTGACTGTTGCCTGTTGCAACATCCAATGCGTTATGCGCTTCACCGTCATCCTGTAATTGGACACCTGCAAGCTCAAAAATCATGGGGATCAGGTCCATCTGCGCGATGAGTCCGGCAACGGTTTTGCCCTGTGGCAATTTACCAGGCGCCCATGCAATCGCTGGGATGCGCGTCACGCAATCGTACATGGTCCATTTCTGAATCTGCCCGTGCTCCCCCATCGCATCACCGTGATCAGAAGTGAAGACGATGATGGTGTTATCGAGCATGTTCTTTTGCTTAAGCATGTCGACGATCTTGCCCACCTGCTCATCAATCATGGCAACGTTGGCAGCGTAATACTTGCGAATGCGGTGAAGCTGCTCCTTACTCGGATGTGCATGCCAACGAACGCAATCGTGATTTTGCGTCTCCATGATCCTGCGGTATTCAGCTAAAGGCGGGATATCATCCGCTTCATCAAACGCACGCGGCAAGGGAATCGCATCGTCATCCACGCGATCCAAATACGACGCAGGCGGATCATAAGGCGTATGCGGACCGGGGAAGCCAATCTGCATGAACAACGGCTTGTCGTTATGCTCCTTGATCATCCACTGAGCATGCTGGCCGACAAACGCATCCCAATGCAATTCCGTCGGCAACGGCCAAAGGAACGCGCCCATGCACGTGTCATACTCGGGATGGTTTTTGAGATTGTTGCGATTAGGTGCTTCAATCCCCAGGAATTTAAGGTGTTTATCCCAGTCATCATAAAAACGTGGTTGCGTAAAACGGTCTTTGTTTTCCACGATCAAACGCTGGTCAAAACCGGCGTGTGCATCGTAAGGCTGCGTATGCATCTTGCCACAGTTCACCGTGCGATAGCCTGCAGCTTTGAACTGGCTGACCCAGGTGGTATCCCAGGCATCGCCGTTTTTCATGACGTTAAGCTGACCGGGATATTTGAGATTGAAAAAGCTCGCACGCGATGGGACACATGACGGCGCTGCACAATAGCATTGCTCAAAGGTCACACCTTCATCAGCTAACTTGTCGATGTTTGGCGTCGGTGCCCAACCCCCTTTGGCTGATGAGATGCAATCCCACCGCTGCTGGTCGGTCATGATCAAAATAACATTGGGTTGCCCGGACATGAATTAAAACTCCAGATTCTGGTCAAAGTATTGGCGGAAGTTTTTCAGGACGTGATACGTGATGCGGTTGGAGTCATGAAAACTGCGTGCACCACGGTAAGAGGTTCGTGAAAGGATGATCAGGTCATCACCATCAAACTGCCAATCCGGATATTGAAAGCCGACGAGTCGCAGCGAATCTTTTTCGCGATGACCTGAATCGTCCTGGACGATGACTTTGCAGACCCGCCAATTGCGGAGGTCTTCGGAGACGGACATGGTCAGTACGTTACGCTGCGAAGCAAAACCTTCGACGGTGTTCTTGTTGCTCAGATTCACATACATGCCGGTGACAGGATCGCGACGGACGACGAATTTATGCGTGCCACCGGGGAATTTGATGATGTCGTTGTCGTAGTCGAGGCTGACGGTCTTGCCATCGTCGGAGACCTTGACGTAGGCAGCCCAGTCGGAATGTGGCTCGGTGCTGACGCGGAGGATATCCCAGAGTTGGCCATCGGGATCAACGCAGACATTACCTTCCAAAAAGCCCGGGCCGTGATCGCCCCAGTCGTCGGGAACTTTGCTGCCATCGAAGGTGAGTTTGTTACTCATCGTCCAGTTTGACGCATCGAGTAAGTCAGAATCAACCGGCGCCGAGACAACAAACGCGCGGAAGCCGGTGGGCCAATGTGTTGTTTCGTTGTCTTCGTAAGCGCGGAAGATGCGCCCATTGTGAATGGTCAACGGCACGGGTGCACAGTGATAGTTTGGTGCCTGATCACCATGCCCACCTTCAAAGAGCAGACCGGTCTTGGCGGTGTCAGGCGTGGTCCATTGGTAACCGCCGTCGGTGCTCTTGCGGATGATGAGATTGCCATGTTTGCGATCACAGCCCATGAGGTAGAGAGCACCGTTGTGCAGGAACAGCGTGCACCAGTAAGCACCGATGATTGGCATGGTATCGGTCCATGTCTGCCCATCATCGTAGGAGTGATAGATGCTGCTGACTGCGAGCTTGGAGCTTTCGACGTTGTCGTGTTTGTTGTAGCCCAAGTAGTCATGACTTGCCACAAGTGTGCCAACGGGCAAGCGGATAATGCTGGGCGATCCCAGGAACAGCTCGGTTTTTTCCGGCTGGTGACGTAGTTGGACGAACTTCATTTTGAACCTTTGAAATTTTAGAT
>JBICHS010000681.1:0-4291 GCA_043101135.1 Phycisphaeraceae bacterium JB051 | reverse complement strand
CCGGGCCTTCACGGAATTCAAGGCGATAATTACCTGATGAACCGCCTGCATCATCACTGGTGAGAATGTTGGTCCCCACGACGTCCGCGGGCATGAGGTCGGGGGTGAACTGGATGCGGTTGTAATCCAGCTCCAAGGCGCGTCCCAGTGTTTTGACCAGTTGGGTTTTACCCAGGCCGGGTACACCTTCAAGCAGGACGTTGCCACCACAGACCATGGCCGTGATCACGGCTTCGACGACGCGGTTCTGGCCGACGATAACCTGGCCGACCGCATCGCGGACCTGGGTCAGCAGTTGCTGAAAGACTTGGGTTTCCTGTTGCATGCGTTCAATGTCGCTCATGGTTTATCCTCAGCTGTGTTGGTTGTCATCTTGATCGCCGCGCTGTTTACGCTTGAGGCGTAACAGTCGGCTGGTGGTCGAATCGTCATCCGAGTCGGCCTTTGTGGGTTTGGATTCACGCGATGACGTGGGGGCGTCATCGACTTTCTGTTCAACGATAATTTCCATCTGTGACTGCCTTGGCCCTGATGAAGATTGGGCTTTTGTCTTCGGCGCGTCATCCGTCTGATGGAGTTGGTCTTTGACGGCTTTGCGTTTCTTAAGCAAGGTGTCGAAGGTTTCCTGCTTGGGGGTGATCGTCTTGTGCGGGCCAAAGAGGTCTTTGAAGAATTGCTTGTCCACCTGCACACGACGGATCGCAACATCCAAAGGCAGTAAACAACACAGGGCAAGCAGTAACCAGTCAAACGACGGCTTGGAGGTGAAGCGTTCCTTGCGGTCTTGCGGGAAGACTTGGGCAGCGGTGGTATCAGGCGTCAGTAAATTCCCGCCTGTCTTCTCGATGATGTTCTTCACCGTCATCGGGCTTGAACCAAACCGCAGATACTCCTGAGAGTAAGGCACCACAAAGCCGGCATGCATACGTTGGTTTTTGCCATCACCTGACGCGGTGGCAATGACCTGATAGCGTCCTTCACCCCACAGATCGAATCGTGCTTCGTATCGCTTGGGGGCGATCTGTTCGAGTTGAATGGTTTGGGATTGCCCGTCTGGCCCGATGACCTGGGCGGAGATGTTGTATAGCGGGGAGTCGCGTTCAAAGTCTTCGACGGTGACAATGCCGGTGTTGCCACTGGTGAAGGCCTGCATGTGCATGTTGCTTGACGTGCTCACGCGCGCGACATCTTTGACGAGTTGACTGACGAAGGCTTGATAATGTTGCCACCCCATCCAGTTGGCTGCCCAGTTCGACGACAGGTCGGAGGTAAACGCAGCGGTCTTGCCGATGCCGTATCGCCATGTCGCCAGCACGGGATCAGGCTCACGTTGTTCAGGGCCTTCGAGAATGGTCGTGCTACGCGGCTTGGGCGTGGTGAGGATATAACCCTTAAGATCGGGCAGCCCGTCAATGCCTTTAAGGATCGGCGAGGGGAAGTCGATGATCGGGTTAAAGACTTTATTCTGAATCATACTCCGGCGAAGCGTCTTGGCTTCCTTGATGAAGATCGAAGGCAGCTTGTTGGCGTCCTGCGGGAAGTAATAACGTCCGCCGGTGACATTGGCGATGGCTTGCATGGTTTGCGTCTGCGTGCCATGCGGGAAGACCGCGACCGTGCTGACGGTGATCTTGTTGTTGACGAACTCCTGAAGCAGGCCCGGCGGTGGGGGCTGCGGATCGCCGTCGGAGATGATGATCATGTGGCGCTCTGCGGCGTCGTTCTTTTTAAAACCGTTGAGTGCCAATCGCATGGAGGTGGCAAAGGAGGGCATGTCACCAATCTGGGCGCTGTTGATTTTCATCGCCAATTGGTTGTACTGTCCTGCAGGTGTGAATGGGAAGAGCCATTCGTCACCGCCTTGCCAATCGAAGACCAGAACGCCGACATCGTCCTGAGAACCGAGCACTTGAATCGCCTGCTTGGTGATGCGCTTGGCCCATGTGTTGCCTTGCGGGAACTCACAGGTATGCAGCGTGATCGCCAACGCACTCTTGGGCAGGATTTTCTTGTTCTGCACATCCATCGTCACCGGCAGGATTTCTTCCACCAGCGTATGGTGATACCCGCCGGGCCCAAAACTCTGATCGCCGCCGACCATCACAAAGCCTGAGCCCTGATGAAACACGGCATCGCGCATCGCCTGCATCTGGGGCAGTGACAATTGATCAGCAGGAACGTTTACCATCACAATGCAGTCATAAGGCAACAATGCCAACGGGTCCGACGGCAGTTCATAAGCAGAGATCAAACGCACCTGACGTTTGGCAAGCTGCAAGGCATCCCGCATCGACTCCCAATCGCGCTTGTCGCCTTCCAGATTCGTCACCATTAACACCGAGCCTTTGCCCTGCAAAAACAGGTAACTGATCGCGCGGTTGTTGCGGGCGTGTTGATCGTCCTCCTTGGCGGTTTCGATGATCGCTTCGTACTCGTAGTAACCATCTTCACGCAACGTGATCGGCAGGGTGTAGCGGTTCTTGCCTGCCTGATAGGTGACATCGTCCTGGTAAATGACGTTGCCATTTTCCTTGAGAATCAACTTGCCTTTACCCGGTGAAAGTGACGAAACAATCGCTGCTGCTTCATAGGTCTCACCACTACGGACAAAGCGGGGCAAATCCAGGCGCTCGACCCAGACTTCCTTGTCGTGGTCATAGCTGATCGGCAGGACGTCCACGGGAATCTTGCGGGCAGCCAATTCATCCAGTACGCGATCCAGATCGCCTTCGGTCTCCGTGCCATCGGTCACCAGCACGATGCGCCCGAGCTTGTCATCGGGGATCAACGCAGAGGAAAGACTCAGTGATGAGGCCAGGTTCGTCCCATCGTTATTGACCTGCACATTGATCGCTTCAAACGGGAAGCTCTGCATGGGGGGCAGTTCCACCGCTGCATCACGCCCGAAAAACACCAGCCCGACACTGTCTTTTTGTGGTTTGGTGTTGGCAGTGTTCACCGCGAACTTGATCGCTTCCTGTCGCATGCTCGGGGAGATGGAAGCCGAAGTGTCCACTGCAAAAATCACCGACATGGATTTGTCACTGCGGACACTGCGCGGCTGAGCCAATGCTGCAATGACTAAACACAATAACACCCAGCGAAAGCCATATACCCAGGCGCGCCGTGCGCCGCTAATACCTGCATGACCTGCAGCGATCATCCACCAGAACCACGGGAATAACAGTGTCAGCCAGAACGCCGACGGGCGGGTGAAGATGAGTTTGTTCGTAAAATCAAGTGCGAAGCAGACCGACAGGAACACTGCCATGCTCGTGATGGGCAGCCACCATGCAGATCGCGGCACCGGTTTTCTCGGTGGCGGGAAGATGCGCAGGATGATGTCCCGGATGTTCAAAGCTCAAGCTCCACGATGCGGCGGTTGCCCGTGTCCATGATGCGTAGTTTATGATTCGACGTGATGGTCAACGACCAGGGCGTCATGAATTGGTCGGCCCCGCGTCCCGTCTTGCCGAACGTCGCAATGATTTTACCCGACAAGTCCATCTCTGTGACCCGACCAGCGCCATATTCGGCGATATAAAAATGTTCGCGGTCATCCATGGTCAGATCGTACGGTAAATCCAGTATGTTTTGCCCAAGTGTATCGATGTGTTTGCCGGTCGCTGTATCGAAAACAAGAATGCGGTGATTGATGGCATCTGCCACGTAGAGTTTATCTTTGTGAAGCAGACAACCACTTGCACGTTGGAATTCCCCTTCACCGGTACCGGCTTTGCCGAAGGTCATGACATGTTGCATATCCGCTGTGAATTTTTGTACGCGGTCATTGCCACCATATTCGACGACGTAGACAAAGCCGTCCTTGTCCTGGGTCAGCGATACCGGATAAATGAATTGTCCTTTGCCCTCACCACGCTCGCCAAAGATGCGCGTGATCTTGCCCGACTGATCGAAAAAGACGATGCGATGGTAATGCGTGTCCGCAACGGCGATGGTCCCGTCCTGCATCAGGCAGGTGCCTTCAGGGTTGCCGTTGTCATTGGTGGGTAGATGCCATGTGTCGGTGACCTTGCCAGCATTGTCATACAGCAGCACGCGGCCTGCGGTGTCGAGCACCACCATGCGTCCGTCGGGCAGCATCTTGGCCGAACGTGGGGCGGGGACGCTGATCTCATCCAGCGGCACGGACCAGACGGCTGTGTTTTTGACGGGAATGATTGCTTGTTCACCCGATGGTTTACAGCCTGTGAGAAGCAGCAAACTCACCATCAACAACACGGCGATCACATTCAGTCGAACACGATCCAGTGTCTTGAGTCCCGCGGTG
>JBICHS010000680.1:0-6264 GCA_043101135.1 Phycisphaeraceae bacterium JB051 | reverse complement strand
CGAAGCAGGTGTTCGCACGTTCATCGAAGTCGGCCCCAACCGTCATCTGGCGGGCATGGTCAGCAGCATTCTTGATGGCAAGGAACACGCGCTCTTCACCCTCGACAATTCAACCGGTCGCAAATCCGGCCAGTTGGATTTAGCACAAATGCTCGCAGGCATTGCGAGCTGTGGCCATGATGTCCAGCTCACCGCATGGGACAGCCAATGGCTTGATGACCTGGCCAAGCAGCCCAAACGCAAGAAGGGTTTCACCGTTCCCGTTTGTGGTGCCAACGCCAAACCCAAGCCGTCGACTCGCAAGCCGGTAGCTCCCAAGCCGCGCGTGCAACCCGCTGCAACGCCAGCACAACCTGTTACTGCAGCACCAAACCAAAACACTGAAAAACAAGCTCTATCTCAACCCCTCAACACCACGAGGTCTAACAACGTGACACAACAACCCCAACCGCAAAACGGCCAGGCAGCTCCTGCAAATTCGCAGGCCATGGCATTTGCTCAGCAGAGTATTCTCGCGCTGCAGCAACTCCAGCAACAGACCGCTGCCTTGCATCATCAGTACCTGCTGGGACAGGAAGCCAATCAGCGCACCATTGAAACGCTGATCAACCAGCAGATGGTTCTCATGTCGCAACCCGGCGCACAGATTCCTGTCGCCCCGATGCCGACCATGCCCCAGCAACCCGCACAACCTGTGCCGATGCCGACATTCACGCCGCCCGTGCAACCGCAACAGCCGGCGTACCAGCAGCCCGCCGCACCACAGCCTGTTGCTCAACCGGTCGCCCCCCAACCGGCACCGGCGCCCCAGACTACTGCTCCCGCGCCAACGCCAGCACCTGTTGCCCAACCCGCAACACCGGCTCCTGCACCTGCTGCCCCCGCTGCAACCCCCAGCAGTTCAAAGGCAAGTAAAGTGCTCCTTGAAGTCGTTGCTGAGAAGACCGGCTATCCCACCGAAATGCTCGAGCTTTCCATGTCGCTTGATGAAGACCTGGGGATCGACTCGATCAAGCGTGTGGAAATTCTCTCATCACTTCAAGAGAAAATGCCCGAAGCACCTGCCATCAAACCAGATGACTTAAGCTCGCTGCATACGCTCCAACAAATCGTCGATTTCCTCGACGCCAACATCCCAAGCGATGTTTCCGACACAAAGCCGCAGGCTTCCCAGCCTGCGGGTCAAGCAACCGGTGATACCCCCATTACAGGTAACCTCTCCGGCGTCAGCGAAGTGCTCCTTGAAGTCATCGCTGAGAAGACCGGCTATCCGACCGAGATGCTCGAACTTTCCATGTCCCTTGATGAAGACCTGGGGATCGACTCGATCAAGCGTGTGGAAATTCTCTCATCACTGCAAGAGAAAATGCCCGAGGCTCCACCGATCAAACCTGACGACTTATCGAGCTTGCAAACTTTGCAGCAGATTGTCGATTTCCTGGAGAAAAACGGCCCTTTTGTGACAGCGCCGTCGCAGCAGCTCATTGATGCTGATGCTGTGATGGCGCTTGACCAAAGCGTTGCAACCCCCAACATTCCCTTTGACTTCAAACTCGATCGTCACATCCTTGCGACCACCGAGCTTGATGCTTCGTCACAATCACCATTGGCTTTGCCCAAGGGACAGACCGTAGTCATTGCAGACGATGGCACGGACCTGCCCGAAGAAATTGCTATCCAATTGGCTGAGCATGATCTGCAAAGCGCGATCGTCGGCCCACATGACGAACTGCCCGATGCTTCAACCGTGTGTGGCCTGATTCTCATGCTCCCTGAAACGGCGGACACGCAGGAAGTCATCGACGCCTTCACGTTGATGCAGCAACTTGGCGTGGCCTTAAAGCGATCCGTCGAGCAACACGGTAACGCCCTGCTTGCCTGCATTACGCGACTGGATGGCAAGCTGGGACTTGGCGGTGGCGCGATCCATTCGCCCATCACCGCGTCACTGGCTGGCATGGTCAAAACCGCATCCCACGAATGGCCCTCCGTCACCTGTCGCATCATTGACATGGATGACAACACGTCGGCGGACAGCATCGCCAACCAACTGCTTTGCACCGGCCCGCTTGAAGTGGGGATCAGTTCAGACCAACTGATCCAAACGCAATTGATCGCTGAGTCGATCGACAACAAGCTCTCGGAAAAACTACCTCTCAAAGCCGAAGACACCGTCATCGTCACCGGCGGTGCACGCGGCGTGACGGCAGAAGTGGCCACCGCCATTGCACGCATTTACAAGTGTCGCCTGCTGCTTGTTGGTCGTAGCCCGATTCCTGAAAGTGAACCAGCTTGGTTGCGTGACGCCCAAACCGAAGCCGACATCAAAAAGGCGATTGTTGCCAACGCGACTACACGGTTAATGCCCAAAGACGTTCAGGTGCGGTATCAAAAGGTTGCTGCCAACCGGCAGATCGTCGAAACACTTGGACGCATCGAACAGGCTGGTGGCAAAGCAACCTACGCCACCGCCGATGTCCGCAACGCCAAAGCCATCGAGGAGATTCTCGATGCAGCTCGCACACGTGGCCCGGTTGCTGGCATCATCCATGGTGCAGGTGTCCTGGCGGATCGTCACATTGAAGACAAAACCACCGAGCAATTCGACATGGTGTTCGGCACGAAAGTCGAAGGCTTTAACAATCTCATGCGAGCTGCGGATCGTGATGAACTCAAAGTCATCATCAACTTCTCAAGCTCCACCGGTCGCTTCGGCCGCAAAGGTCAAATCGACTATGCCGCTGCCAACGACACACTCAACAAACTTGCCCAGCAGCAAAAATCACTCCGCCCCAACTGTCGCGTGCTCAGTATCAACTGGG
Source organism: Phycisphaeraceae bacterium JB051 (assembly GCA_043101135.1). Taxonomy (GTDB): domain Bacteria; phylum Planctomycetota; class Phycisphaerae; order Phycisphaerales; family Phycisphaeraceae; genus UBA7800. The sequence continues at coordinate 3,442 of JBICHS010000680.1, read as the reverse complement.
GGCCGTGGGACGGAGGCATGGTCAATGATGACCTGAAAAAGCTCTTCGCTTCCGAAGGGATTCAGGTCATCCCGCTGACTGATGGTGCCAACTATCTGGCACGTGAAATTGATACGCCTGTTGAGGGGCCGGTGGAAATCGTGATCCTTGGAGCGGGTAGTGATCTCTCGCTGAGTATGCCGAAGCTGGAAACGGCAACGGCTAAACCGCAAGCGGGAAAGACAGACAAACCTGCGATGCCGTTACCTCCGTTGGCCTTTGATCGCGTGGTGAGTGTCGAGCAATTACCGATCCTCAAAGATCACGTGATGAACGCCAAGGCCGTATTGCCTGCTGCGTTGATGATGGAATATCTGGGCGCTGCTGCCATCGCGGAAAACCCGGGCATGTCCATGATCGGCATTGCCGATTTCACTGTGTTTAAAGGTATTATTGTCGACGCCAATCAAACGCTGACACTGCATGTTCATGCGGACTATGCACAGGCCGATGGCGATATCAATCGCGCAGTCACCGAAATTCGTAGCGGCGAAAACAGCAAGACTCTCCATGCCCGTGCGAAGATCCTGTTGGGCGATTTTGCGGAAGCACCAACTGCTTCTGATTTATCTCAGCCACAGATGCCTTACCCGTTAACAGGCGACAAAATCTACACCACACCCGGCTTGTTGTTTCATGGTGAGCAACTCCATGCCATCGTCGGCGTGGATGCCTGTGATGAGATGGGAATCAGCGGACGTTTAAGCAGCGCCCCCTCACCATCCCAGTGGATCAGTAAACCAACCCGCACCACCTGGCTGACCGATCCCTTGCTCATTGATGGCGTGTTCCAAATGATGATTCTCTGGACGCAGCAGAAGCTTGATCAGCCGTCACTGCCAACCAAGATCGAACGCTATGAGCAATACGTCGACCGCCTGCCATCGTCGGGCGTCAAAAGTGTCTGTCGCATCGTCAAGCAAACGGCGCATGAGATCACCGTCAATGTCGAATTACTCGACAACTTCGGCACGCTGGTCGCTTCCATCAATGGCTATCACTGCGTCGTTGACGCTTCATTGCGTGACGCGTTTCTCGACAATCAGTTGGGTCAGAAAGTGCAGGCATAAGCGTGACGGATCGGATTGCCATCGTTGGTATGGGTGGGATTTTTCCCGATGCACATGACCTGGATACGTTTTGGAAGAACATTCTCAACGGCCACAGTGCAGCCAAACAGGCGCCGGCGGATCGCTGGACGTTATCAGCAACCGATGCGCTGTCTGACGACACCGCGCCTGATCGTGTGTATTCACACCGCGCATGCTTTGTCGAAAATTTCAAGCTTGATTTATCCCAGTATGAGCTTGATGACGAACTCGCTGACCTGATCCCGCAACTGGATGTGATGAACCATCTGGCGATCCATGCAGGCCATCAAGCCTGGCAAGATGCAAACATGTCGACCATCGACCGCAACCGCGTCGGCATCATCATCGGTAACATCGCTTTGCCCACCGACAGTGTTTCGCAACACGCCCAGCAGGTCATCGGCCCAGCTTACGCAGCAGCGTTATCCAACATCCTCGGTCACAAACTCGATTGGCAGCACACACCAACGCACGTGCTCAACCGTTATGTCGCTGGACTTCCCGGTGGTTTGCTTGCTCAAACGTTGGGACTCGGCGGCGGTGCACACACACTTGATGCTGCCTGCGCTTCATCGCTGTATGCCCTGAAATATGCCTGCGATGAACTGCAAGCCGGCCGTGCCGATGCGATGATTGCTGGCGGACTCTCGCGACCGGATTGCCTGTATACGCAGATGGGTTTTAGCCAACTTCATGCGCTCTCCAAGACCGGCGTTTGCGCCCCCTTCTCCGACCGTGCTGATGGCCTTGTTGTCGGTGAAGGTGCGGGGATGCTGATCCTCAAGCGTCTTGACGATGCGATTGAAAATGGCGATCACATTTACGCAACCATCGCAGGCATCGGTTTATCCAATGACATCACTGGCAACATCATGGCTCCTGATGTCGAAGGCCAGGGACGCGCGATGCGTAAAGCCTATGAGCTTGCTGGTTGGCAACCGTCTGATGTTGATCACATTGAATGCCATGGTACGGGAACCCCCGTTGGTGATAACGTTGAATTCACGAGTCTGAAAAATTTATGGGCCGATGCATCAACACGTGATTCACGCTGCGTGATTGGTTCGGTTAAGAGTAATGTCGGGCACCTGCTTACCGGTGCCGGCGGTGCGGGATTGATCAAGACGCTTCTTGCCATCAAACACAAGACACTGCCACCGACTGCGAATTTCACTGCACCCAATCCAAAGATGGGCATTCCTGAAAGTCCGTTTGAAGTGCTCAGCCAGGCACGTTCGTGGGACGCCTCTGGCAAGGCACCGCGTAAAGCTGCGGTCAGTGCGTTTGGCTTTGGTGGGATCAATGCTCACGTCTTACTTGAAGAGTATGTCCAACCCAAGACTACCATCTCCCAATCAAAACTTCCGGGGGCCAAAGAGTCTGACGAACCCATTGCCATCGTTGGGATGGCGGGTCACTTTGGACCGTACAAAAATCTCGACGATTTACGACGCCTGTTTATTGGTGGTGACAAACAAACTGCAACACCCATCGGCCAGACATGGGGTGTTGCACTGGCCAACAAGTCCGGACATGTGATTGAGGACATTGCCATCGAGCTTGGGCGATTCCCGATCCCGCCGTTGGAGTTGCAGGACATGCTACCGCAGCAGTTGTTGATGCTACTCGCTGCTGCCAATGCATTAAAAGATGCAGGGATTGAAAACACCGAGGCCCCGCGTTTGGACATGGGTGTTTATATCGGCATTGGTCTTGATCTGAACACCACCAATTTCCACTTGCGTTGGGAGCTTGCCAATCAGGCTAAACGCTGGGCGGAGCAATTAGGCGTACCACACTCAGAGCAGTGGCTTGATGATTTACGTGATGCGATGAATCCACCGTTGACCGCGAATCGGACAATGGGCGCGCTGGGCGGCATCGTCGCTTCGCGCGTGGCTCGCGCGTTTAAAGTCGGTGGCCCGAGCTTCACCATCTCCAGCGAACAGACTTCCACGTTACATGCCATCACGCAGGCGGTCACGTCATTACGTCGTGGCGGGATCAATAGCGCGATCGTCGGCGCCGTTGAGCAAGGTTGTGATGTCCGACATGTCGCAACCGACAGCAGCAACATGCTCTGTTGTGATGGCGCGGGCGCGGTGATTCTCAAACGTCTGTCTGATGCAAGAGAAGATGGCGATACGATCTATGCCATGATCGATCAGACATCACGGTTTGGTGTGATCGACAGTGACACTGCCATGCCCGTGGATGCGATGGATGAGCTGGGTGATCTTGGCCCTGCGACCTCCATTGCTTCGACCATCAAAGCAGCGTTAAGCTTATATCACCGTTTTGACCTGCAAAAC
>JBICHS010000679.1:0-4283 GCA_043101135.1 Phycisphaeraceae bacterium JB051 | reverse complement strand
GATCACCGGCAGGACACCGGGCATGCCGATGACCACGGGGTCGATGATGCTGTTGGGTTCAGCGTTGTGATAGTCAGGATGCGCGACATTGGGGACGGACGTGAACATCTTGGTCTTCGTCGCCAATTCAACGTGAATTTCCATCCCCACCATCAGGCGGGCGTCTAAACCGGGGTACGCTGCAACCATGTGGCTGCTCCTTGCATCAAGTCAGGTACAAAATTGCCAAGTGTGGATTTTAGCGAGAATCGGTGTGCGTTGCAGGATCGGGTGTCTATGGTTTGAAAGACAATTAGCCACAGATGCACACAGATGAACACAGATAAAGGCAAAAAGGCAGGATCAAGACAGCCCTCCCGCTCGCTTCGCTCAAGACGCAAAGGTGCCAAGCAATAAATTCCCATGTCTTATCATCTGTGTTTATCTGTGTGCATCTGTGGCAAAAAACTGGTTCAGGCGCCCTGTGTGCTCTCCAAGCCATCACGGCATGGCGTACATATTCGACCCGGCTTTTTTGAGTCGACCTTGCCGGACCAGTTCTTCCCAGACTTCGCGGGGGAACTCGGGGGGCGGGGTGATGCCGACGATATTGCTGTTGCCACCACCAGATAGTGGGCTGCGTCCCAAGCGTGAGACGTCGTCAAGCCGCGTGAGTTTGTAGCGGCGTTTGAATTGGTTCATCGCATGGCGCAGGTACGGGCCATCGAACTGCTGAGCGGGTTGTGCGGGGGCGGAATCAACAGGCTGCGGGACCGGCTTGATGGGCTGCGGTCGGTCTTCAGGCTTGGGTTTGCGGGGGTAGTTACCCAGATTCAAATCACCGAGAAACAAGGCAAGCTGCTCGATGTTGCGAGCTTTGACGAATTTATCCCAATGGGCCGGGTCGGCATCAGTGTTATTAAGTGCCTTGGTCACACGATCCCAGAGTTTCTTCTGCTTGGCAGGTGTGTCCGCCAAATACAACTCACTGACCATCTCACCAAGCTTCTGCGTCATGGCCGTGTCAATGTTCTGGTAATAGCGTTTAACAATCTTACTTTGATGGGCGGACAAATCGCGGCCTTTGGCCATAGGGTGGGCTCCGTTATTTAAAAGCATTTTTTTACCACAGAGGACACTGAGGACTCAGAGAGAAAGCAAGAAAACCATCTCAATTCATATTTCTCCTCTCTGTGCTCTCAGTGTCCTCTGTGGTGAAAAATGCCTTGTTGGCTTGGGGTGACATTTTGGCGGTTAGATTCCGATTCCGATACATTATGCCATATGGGAACAAGAAAAAAATCTGCTGTGGTGTTTTGCACCTACCCGAAGCTGGTGTTCGCCTGGCCGCTATTGGCGGTCGGCCCATTGTTTCACTTCATCACACCCGAAGTTCTGAGCCTGGAAGTCGCAGGCTGGATCTATCTGATGCTGATGGTATTGGTGGTGCTGACCTTGAGTGTGGACATTGAGCGTAACCATGCAGCATTTTGGCTGTTGATCTTCGCCGTGTTCTTTTTTCTGGGACGCTGGCTCGAAGATGCCAAGGGCTTTACGTTCTTTGGCAATATCTATGATTGGTTTGCAGGCCTTGATGTGAAATATGACAAAGGCTTTGGCAACGCGATCAGTGCCTTGCTGGCAATCCCCTATTTTGTAATGCTCGGCTGGGCGCGTCTGCAACACCGTTGGCGGATCACGCATAACGAATTTGAACACTACTCCTGGGGGCGTGCGGATGACTCACTGGCACGTGGTGCCAAGCGGGTGCGGTGTACCTATCCCGACCTGCTGGAATTGATGTTGCTCGGCGCGGGGACATTGATTGTGTACTCAGCAACGGGACGGACGGAACTCAAGCGTATCCCGCATGTGCCTCTAATTTTCATGGTCCGCAAAAAAATCAACCGGCTCCTGGAATCGACTCTGGTCACCTCGGAGATCATGGAACACGAAGAGATGGCAGCCAGCGAGGAACTGGGCGGGGATGGTGGCGCTTCGGATTATGATCGTGATCGTCTGTAAGTTTGAATGTGAACTCAGAGCCTTTGTAAAGAACCCAACCTCATGCTCAAGCAATTGGAACGTAAACTCGGACGGTTTTGTGTCCCGCACCTGACGTGGATTCTCATCGGCGGCCAGACCCTGTTTTTCCTGGGCATTCTGGCTAACCGTGATTTGTACGACCAGATGGTTCTGGTTCCCAACATGGTGCTTGAAGGTGAAGTCTGGCGGCTGCTGGTTTTCATGTTCATCCCCAAGACGCTCTCACCGCTATGGTTCATCTTTGCGATGTACATTCTCTACCTCATGGGTAATGCCCTCGAAGCACACTGGGGTGAGTTCCGTTACAACCTGTATATTTTCGTGGGCATGCTCGGGACGATCGGTGCATCGTTCATCACGCCGGATCAGGCGACGACGAATTTCTATTTGATGACGTCGCTGTTTCTTGCCTTTGCCTATCTGTACCCGGATTTTGAGTTTTACATTTTCTTTGTCCTGCCTGTGAAGGTGAAATATCTGGGTATGCTCACCGGCGGTTTCCTGGTGTTCTCATTCATTGGCTCGGATCTTTCCGGCCAATTGGCAATCAGTGCTGCGATGCTCAATTTCAGCCTGTTTTTCGGTGCTGACATCGCTCGCCGGATCAAGGGTGGGAAAAAGCGGATGGCCCAGAAAGCACAGGCGATCAAGGACGCCAGCACGCCGTTTCACACCTGCTCAGTTTGCAAGCGTACTGACAAGTCCGACCCGCAGCTTCATTTCAGATATCTCCCCGGTGAGGGTGACCCGGTCTGCTATTGTGAAGACCACATACCCGAATGATTTTTAAATTCCGATTTTGCTTCAAACCGCTTGCGGTTTAGCGCGACGCCAATAAATCATTAATTGACCAACGCGCCACCCAAACCTGCTAAACCACAAGCGGTTTTAATTCACGGTATAATGTCCCGTTCGTCATTTGGTCGATAGGACAGTAGAGATGATTCGCCGTGCGATTGTTAAAGATATTGTTGGCATTGCCAAACTTGTCACCCAGTTCGCTGAACGTGGGCTGATGTTGCATCGTTCGTTGGAAGATCTCTACGAAAACGTTCGTGACTTTCACGTGGCCATCGACGACGAAGACAACGTCGTGGGCGTGTGTGGCCTGAATATCGTCTGGGCGGACCTGGCGGAAGTCTATTCACTGGCGGTCCACAGCTCCCAGCAAGGTAAAGGCCTGGGTAGCCGCCTTGTCGAAGCCACCATCGAAGACGCACGCGAATTGGGCATTGCCAAGCTCATGAGCCTGACGTATGAACAGCGTTTTTTCGAGCGACTGGGCTTTACCGTGGTCGACCGCATGACACTGCCTTTGAAAGTCTGGAGCGAGTGTCTGAACTGTCCCAAGAATCAGGCCTGCGATGAAATCGCCATGGTCTATCACCTGGATGTCCCATCCATCGAAGCGCCCAAGCCCGGCAAACCCATCGGCAGTATCATCGAGCTTCCCGTGCTGGCTGACGACATGGAACATCCTGACGTACAATCTGAATCGTGAACCAGTCCAACCAACATCCCTGGCTAAACGACCTTCTGGAAAGTTCACAACTCAAGGTCATCACAAGGCAGCTTGCTTCTGACAAGGTGCAACGCTTTGTTGCGCATGGCTCGCAGGGCTCCTCCGCTGCTTTGGTCAGCGGCGCTGTCGCGCTTCAGGGCAATCGTCACGTGCTCATGGTGGTCGGTCACCTGGATGACGCGGACAACGCGGTCGAAGACCTTGAACTTTGGCAACAAGCTGGACATGACCTTGAGATCCGCCGGTTTGGCGCCCTTGAAGTCTTGCCCGGTGAAAGCAGCGTTTCACTGGAATTGCTTGCGGAACGTCTTGCCTTGGTTCACGAGTTTTCTGACCCGGCGACGAACTATGCCAAGCCGATGGTGATCGTCGCGCCGGTTCAGGCGTTGATGCAATCCGTGCCGATCCCCAGCGCGATTCCGCAAATGGCATTGACGCTGAAGGTCGGTGATGAAATGTCGCCGGGCAATCTGGCAACATGGCTCACCGATGCAGGCTACAGTCGCGTGGAAGGCATCGAGCAACCCGGCGAATTTGCAGTGCGTGGCGGGATTGTCGACATCTACCCGCCGATGGGTGCCAATCAGGACCCCGTGCGACTGGATTATTTTGGTGATGAAATCGACAGCATCTGCATGGTCGATCCGGACACCATGGGTAGTGGCAAGCGACTGGACAACGTCCAGCTCATCGGTGCCAAACTCGATCAACTCCAATCCGATCAGGCGACCACCGC
>JBICHS010000678.1:0-10838 GCA_043101135.1 Phycisphaeraceae bacterium JB051 | reverse complement strand
CAGAGCGTGTTGTCATTGGTCCACAGCAGGATGTTCGTACGCTTCATCTGTTGCCAAAGGGTCGGCCCCTTGGTGACTTGCGTTGAGACTTTATTGATCGGCACACTGACCACGAAGTGGCTGCCGACGTCCGGCTCACTTTGCACTTCAATAGTCCCACCCATTTTTTGAACCATTTTTCGCGTCATGCACAAACCGATACCAAGCCCCTCGTGATGACGGGTGTGATAATCTTCAAGCTGACTGAAAGGATCAAATATTGTGTCAATTTGTTCAGCATCAATACCAATGCCCGTGTCTTCAATTCGAATTTGCAGGTAATCCCTATCACCCATCACCGGCATGCAGCTGACATTCACAACCACCTGTCCCTGGGGCGTGAATTTGATCGCATTGCTCAGCAGGCTGGTGAGTACTTTGGTGAAGAGTCGCGAATCGCCGCACACAAACTGAGGTGTGTTGGGATCAATCAGATCATACAACAGCAAGCCAGTTCCAATGGCCTGGGGTTGCATCATCTGAATGGTGTTTTCGATGCACTGGTAAAGATCGAAATCAACTTCTACCACATTCATATCTGAATTGGTGATGGTGCGATAATCCAACAGGCGATCCACAATGGATGCCAATCGCATCGCACTGCTTTGGATGAGTTGGATTTCCTCACTTTGTTCTTCAGTCAAACTGGATTGGGTTAATAATTCTGTCATGCCGACAATCCCGTTGAGTGGTGTCCGCATTTCGTGGCTCAGCAGGGCGAGGATTCGTTCCTGGATATGGCTGGCCTGTTCTTCATGTTCACTGATTTGAACCAGTTGCTCACCAAGCATCGCAAGACCTAAACGTGCATCGTCGCGTTGAAGCGTGATTTGTTCTTGTTGTACGTTTGTCTGCCTGCAGCTTTTTTGTGTGCTGCAAAGGTTCAGCCAGAGATTCAAGAGTGATTGAATGTGGTCGATGGATTCGTCAATCCGAAGGGGAGTGACATTGGTCAATGCAACAGGTTCTTTGTCCTGTTCATTCTGACGGATATACATGATGGGCAGGCGATCAACATATTCAAGCCAGAGTTCAGAAGGTTGATTGTTGATCATGATGCCATCAATCAAGGCATCAATGGAATGTAACTTGGCTATATCCATCTCTTGAATGGTATGAATCAGAATACCGTTTTCCACATCACCTGTATGAAGGACTTTGGTAGGCAGCTCGCCATGAAAGGGATTGTCCCAATCGTCGATCTGAACGTCCGATAGTTTTAGACGACTACCTTGTCCCAGGTTCGTGGCCCCGAGCCATAGTAGATTCAAGTTTTGTTTTGACCTGGCATTCATAGACAAAAATCCAACCGGAAACGTATGACAGTACATACGTGGAAATTGCCATACCCCTGTTTATCCACATACGTATTCGGCATTGCAGATCGGATACTTGATAATGTGAAGCTGATATATCCAGATTATCGCATTTACTGGGTCTGAAAGTAACGATTGAACCATGTTTTTTGTTATCTCCGCCCGATAATGTTTTATATTCAGACGTTGGAAAATATTGATCTGTTTTATCGACATATTGATTAAGGATGTACATCGGTAAATCCGATACGTTCTGACGGGGACAGGTCATTTCATAACCGAGGGACGTTATGGATTCAAAAACAATTTCCGATCATGTAAATCAGCTGGCTGAATGCGTCATTCTTCTGGATGTCGATGATCCGGCCGGTTTGGCCGAGTTACATTCTCTGTACGAGACGTTGATTGAAAAACTCAACGAAGAACAGACGCCGTCGATTCCAGTTGCCATCCCTTCACGTTGTATTGAGATGATCGAGCAGTTGATTCTCAACGAATCCCAGAATCCTCAGCAGGATCTTGATGATATTGGGATGACGGTTGGCGTGATGCAGGCAATGGCATGTGGCGAGTTGACTATTCAGGAAGCTGAGTTTCCAGCATCCTTGAATTGGGAATCTCCTAAATCAAATGATGCAACTGAGTCCAGCGAGACTGAAGAAGAATCGACTGATGACGCACAGGTTTTGACTGTTGATCTGCCACCGAATGTTGATGAGAGTATTCTTTCTGACTTTCTGTCACGTCAGCCTGGTGAATTGGAAAAACTTGAATGTCAGATCATGGAGCTTGAGAAGGATAATGCCAGCAGTGCATTAGGTGAGATCAAGCGTATGATTCACACGCTCAAGGGCGAGACCGGCTTGTTGGGCTTGACGCCGATCTGTGAACTTTGTCATGCCATTGAAGACGCGATGGCCAATCATCCCATTGGTGATTTGATTGATCCGATGTTGAAGATCAAGGATTGGCTCGAACGTATTTTTGGTGCTTACGCCGGTCAGAACGATCCACCGGAACCAGTTCGCAGCATGCTTGATTTACTCGAAGGCTCCGAAGCTCAAGCCCAGGCATCCACGCCTGAGCCAGAAGCAGCAGGTCAGTCAGCCGTGACGCCCCAACCGGCATCATCTGACACGGCGGCTGTGCCTGAGAATACCGGGCCAAAGAGTTTTGCTGACCCGACACTGGTGGCAGAGTTCATCACTGAATCACGTGAGCACCTGGATTCCGCGGAAGCCGAGTTGCTTGATGTTGAAGAAAATCCTGAAGACGAAGACAAGCTCAACGCGATCTTTCGCAGTTTCCATACCATCAAGGGTGTCGCCGGATTTATCGGTCTGCCTGACATCCAGTCACTGGCCCATATCTCTGAAACCGTTCTGGATCGGGCTCGTAAACACACGTTGGTACTCAGCGGTCACCCGCTTGATGTAGCCTTTGAAGCGGTGGATGCGATGAAGCGTCTGATTGATCGGCTGCAGGAAGCCTTGGAAGCCGGGGGCGTCCCTGATCCTGATCCGGATTTACATGTGGTTTTGGATAAGCTTCATGCCTTAGCCAATCCTGATCAACAAGCCGCTGCCCAGGCCACCCCAGACATGCCCCAGGCGAACTCAGAGCCTGCCCCATCTGCAGCAGCTGAGTCTGAACAAGTCGACGATGCTCAGGCAACTGAAGATCCCAAAGATGATCCCAATGCCAAGATCGGTGAGATTCTCCAGTCACAGGCACAGATTCCTGCTGAGAAAATTAATCAGGCTTTGACCATTCAGAACAATCTCCGCAACCAGGTTCCCAAGATCGGACAGGTTTTGACGGACATGTGTGGCGTTGAGAAGGATAAAGTCGAAAAAGCCCTGCAAACACAAAAGCAAACCAAAGCCCGCGCTGCTGAAGCACCCCAAAGTAAATCCGTGCAGGTTGCTGAAACCGTCAAGGTGGATGCCCCGCGTCTGGATCGATTGGTCGATGCCATCGGTGAGCTGGTCATTGCCCAGGCCATGCTTGGTCAGGCTGCAATGAAAAGTATGAGCGGTGATGCTGCGGTGGTTGCACGTAACTTAAGCCATCTGGACAAAATCACCCGTGAACTCCAGGAGATGGCAACATCCCTGCGTATGATTCCCGTGCGTTCAACCTTCCAGAAGATGGCAAGACTGGCTCGCGATGTGGCTCGCAAACTCGATAAGCAGGTCAACTTTGTCATGGAAGGTGAAGACACCGAACTGGATAAAACCGTTGTTGATCGCATCGGTGACCCGCTGGTTCATATGGTTCGCAATGCTCTGGATCACGGTTTGGAAGCATCTGCTGATGACCGAAAGGCTGCAGGTAAAGATGCTGCAGGCACCGTTACGCTCAAAGCCTATCACAAGGGCGGGGGCATCTGCATTGAAATTCAGGATGACGGGCGCGGCCTTGACGAACAGGTCTTGCTTGAAAAAGCCCTTGAACGTGGCGTGATTCAGGAAGGTGAACAACTTAGCCAGCAGGAAATTTTCCAGCTCATCTTCGCCCCCGGATTCTCAACCGCCAAACAGGTCACCGACGTTTCAGGTCGTGGTGTTGGCATGGATGTGGTGAAGCGAAACATTGAAGCACTGCGGGGCAAGATCGAAATCCAAAGCGAAAAGGGCAAAGGTTCAACCTTTACCATCCGTCTGCCATTGACATTGGCCATCATCGAAGGCATGGTCGTGCGACTTTCCACCGAGCGGTATATCATCCCGACGCTGTCGATCGTTCGCATGCTTCAGCCCGGTGAAGTCCACATCAAGAGCATCATGCAAAACGGTCAGGCATTATTGATAGATGACGAACTGATCCCGCTTGCCCGGCTGGACCGACTGTTTGAAGTCAAAGGTGCAGTCCAGGACCCGACGCAGGCAACGGTGGTGATCGTGGAAAATTCCGAACGCAAGATGGCCATCCTCACCGATGAACTCATCGGGCAACAGCAGATTGTCATCAAGTCGCTGGGCGCCACCATGCGTGGGCTACCCGGTATCGCAGGCGGTGCGATCATGTCCGACGGACGTGTTGGGCTTGTGGTTGATATCAGTGGTCTAATGTCACTATCGCGGACGACCAGCAATGCCCCGAGTCCTGAGTTGTCAGTGAATATTACGGCTGAACAAACGTCAGAAGCGTCAGATTCGACAAATGTCAACACGCAACTGGCTGCATAAATAAACCGAAGTTCAAAGGGCGTTAAGTCCCATTGTAAAAGTGACGATAAATCTACCATCCTTACCGAAGGACGGTAATCGAAGTAGAGGAGTAAGCGATGAAAATTATGCTTGTGGATGATTCCAAGACCATGCGCAGTATTCAAAAGGGTATTCTGGCGCAGATGGGTCACACCGATCTGGTTGAAGCATGTGATGGTCAGGATGCCTTGAGCAAGGTTTTTGCTGAGAAGCCTGATCTGATCCTTTTGGACTGGAACATGCCCAATATGGACGGTCTGTCTTTCCTTCAGGCCTATCGCCAGAAAGACAAAGGCACGCCGGTGATCATGGTGACCACGGAAGCCGAAAAGCACCGCGTGGTCGATGCGCTGAAGGCTGGCGTCAACAATTACGTTGTCAAGCCGTTCACCCCGGACGCCTTGAGCAGCAAGATTACCCAGACACTGGAAAAGTGCGGTAAAGCTGCCTAAGTCCGAATAACCAATCTTTCAAGATTCATACCAGGTGGTCAGATTCTGACCCCTGGTTTTTATGCGCCGGTCGCTAAGCCGCTGTATCAACGGTGTGTTAGGTGACCGTGGGGCGGTGAATGACCTATGTTGATCATCAGAGAATGCAATGTCCCAGCGATAGCGGTTGTGCTTGGTCATGGATACCGCTGCCGACAGAATTGGCACGTGGTTAGCCAACTGCCTATACTGTGGGGCTAACTCCGATTCTGATGAAGGTGAATTCACTGTGCGTATACTCGTACCAATCATAGCTTTAGTCATCGGTGCTGTTTTTGTTTTGGCCATGCTCAAACCACCAGCAGACCAGCCCAACAAACAGGCTCAAGACACCGAACAGGTTGACGAAACCCAAGCCCCGACACCGCAGTCGGAATCCACTTCTGGTGATCAGGCCTCACTGGTCAATGAAGTGAAGAAGACCGTGCAGACGATCACCGACCAACCGGTGGCAGCGTCCGCCGAATACTCGGCTTTGCCGGTGTTGCATGCCGTCCCAGCTCAGACTGCCGAACCCAGCACGCTCGGCTCACTGGATAAAACCTCAGACGACAAGCTCGAAGTCCAACTCACGGGTTGGGGAGCAGGTCTCTGGAAAATCCAACTCACCGATTATGACAAGGATCTGCACAGCGAAGCACATTACATGATTCGCGATGTCGTGGAAGACCCGGATCGTGAAGGGCGTTACTACTTTGCCTTTGCTGCCCGTCAGATCACCATCAACGGTCAGACCATCAAGCTGGCGGACAAGCGTTGGCATCTGGATGCACAAAAGCCCGGTCGCTACACCCTTGCCCTTGCAAATGAAGACGGCAAGAAACTGGTGACGCTCGTTCGCCAATACAAACTCGATGGCTATCAGATCAGCTGTGATCAGTCCATCATCAATCACTCCAACATCCAGCTCAGCGTCGTCTGGAACCAGTACGGCATTGCTGATGTCACACCTGACAAGGTCTCCTACATGGGGGACCGTCGTGAGTTTGCTACCGGCTATTATGATCCGGAGTACGACAGTCAACGTCGCTACATTTATGCCAACAAGGGTTTCATTCAACGCAAGAAACTCACAGACAACATTCTTGAAAACAACCAGCTCCGCGCTGAAGGCAAGCCCGTCGAGCCCGGTGTTTACTGGCCGACACCCAAGTCGCCTGAAAATGGGCAGATGGTCTGGACCGCTTCGGTCAACCGTTACTTTGCCCTGGCCATGTATCGCCCGTTGGTTACTGAGCCCACCGAAGAAGCCAACGGCAAAGCTCAACCGCTGCTCGGTCCTGATGGCGCGTTTGCCAGCATTTCCCCGATGCTCATCGGTACGCCCAACCCCGACCACAAGGCTTTGGACATGAGTGTGGTCATGCTCAACATGGTTTCCAAGCCGATCACGGTCAAGCCCAATGCGTCAGCTGATTTGAACTTGAATCTCTACGCAGGCCCGCGTCTGAAGGACGTGCTCACCCAGCAACCTTACGCGAGCCTGTCGTTGTATGAGACGATTCGCTATGAGCTGGGTTGCACCTGGTTCACCTTCCAGTGGCTTGCTCGTGGCCTGCTGAATTTCCTGCGATTCCTGCATGGCATTATCTGGGACTGGGGCATCTCCATTGTGATCCTGGTGCTCTGCGTGCGTGCACTACTTCACCCGCTGACCAAGAAGGCGCAAATCCAGATGACCAAGATGGGCAAGCAAATGCAGTCCATCCAGCCTGAGATTCAGAAGCTCAAGGAAAAATATGCCAACGATCAGCAGAAGTTCCAACAGGAACAGATGAAGCTCTTCCGTGAGAAGAATATCAATCCTGCGAACATGCTCGGTTGTGCGCCGATGTTCCTGCAGACGCCGATCTGGATCGCGCTGTATGCCATGCTGTACTTCGCTATCGAACTGCGTCATGAGTCCGCGTTCTACGGCATCTTCCAGGCCATCTCCGGTGGCAGCTGGCATTTCCTGGCTGACCTTTCGGCACCGGATAACTTCATCATGTTCAGTGGCACCGGATTCTCCATCCCGCTGATCTTCATCAATTTCCACATGACCGGCATTAATATCCTGCCGATCTTGATGGGTGTGATGTTCTTCCTGCAACAGAAATTCACCATGCCCCCAGCAGCCAACGAACAGGCTGCCCAGCAGCAGAAGATGATGAAGTTCATGACGCTGCTCTTCCCGTTCTTCCTGTACTCAGCACCCAGTGGTCTGACGCTTTACATCCTCAGCTCCACCACCGCAGGGATGATCGACAGCTACTTCGTGCGTAAGCACATCAAGGAACAGGAAGAGTCCGGCGAACTGTTCAAGGCCAAACCCCGCAAGGAAGGCGGCTTCCGTGATCGCATGGGTAAATACATGCAAAAGAAAATGGAAGAAGCCCAACGCATGCAGGCTCAGCAGCAACAGAACAAGAAAAAACGCAAGTAAGACATCCATTAATTGTTCGTATGCACATTAAAGCCCGGGGGTTTTAACCACCGGGACAATCACCGTGATCGAGCAAAGCGAGCGCCAATATGCTCGACAAACTCAAGCAGGCCGAATTACATGTCCACGTTGGTGGCTGCCTGTCCGCAGAGGACTTGGCGGTCATTGCTGCAGACTTCTATCGCGAGATTGATTGGCAGCCGTTTGTCGAAAATTACCAGCGTGTTTTTAACCAAGTCGCTGACCCCATTGCATGGTTCGATTCTGCAATTCTTAACCATGATCTCAAACCCCTGGAACAAGGCTATTACGTCACCGATCAGGACAGTGGCGATTTTGCCCGGTTTCAGGCTCGGTTTGATTTACTGATTTACATTGCCCGACATCTTCGTCAAAAACTTGGGCATCAGGGCCCGATGCTCGATCGCATTTTTGCGCGTCATCGCCGTGAAGGTCTGCGGTATGTTGAATACCGTGCGATGTCTGCCATCGCGGATACCTACGAAAAATTCAAAGCCTTTCACAGTGAGTATGCGACCGCGTGCATGCAGGCCAGCGATGAGCAGATGACCGTGCGTTACATTGCGTCATTACCACGCGATAACGCGGTGCTCAGTTACCGTTGGCTGCGTCAATTGCTTGATGAACTGCCACAACTGAGGCAGACGATTGTTGGCATTGATTTTTGTTTCTGGGAAGAAGGCTATCCCCCAAAATCAATGACGGCATTTTTCGATCAGTTGCATGCGGACAACGCGATGAATCCTGCCTATGCGTTGGATGTGGTGTATCACGTGGGTGAAAGCTTTTTTGATAAATCGCTGGAAAGCGCGATTCGTTGGTGCCATGAAGCAGCGATGCTTGGCGCAAAACGGTTAGGACACGCCATTGCACTGGGGATGGACCCGCAGGTTGCCATCGGTCGATGTGATGAGGCTCATGTCGCAGAAACAGTCAGTGAACGTTTGGATCAGATTGCCTATGACATCAAGCACGCTCAAGCCATGCAGGCTTTGGGGATTCAGGTCGATGTTGAAGCTTTGATCGCGGAGCGTGACGAATTGGCAAGCCAGCCGTCGCAAAGCAAAATCTGCCGCGTTTATGATGCTGATCGTTTGGCTGAGATTCGCCTGCGTCAGCAGTATGTCCTTGAATGTCTTACCGCATTGGGGACGGTCATTGAAACCTGCCCAACATCCAATCTGCGGATTGGTGGCGTCCCATCGCCTGCGGAGCATCCGGTGCATCGCTTTCTGGAAAGTGATGTGAATCTGCTGATCGCTGCGGATGACCCCGGAATTTTCAATGTCACATTGGCTGACGAAGTGGACTGGGTAAACAAACATTCCCCAATGGATCAAAGCCAACTGCTAAAGCGGTTAGGCGACCCCATGCGATTTGCATTACACGCTTTGGAATAGTTTGCTTGGTATGTTGGTAGAATTGGGTGTCCTGCTTACCTTGTGAGAACACTGATGAAAAACCTGACTTCCCGTTATGCATTGGTTGCGATTTGTCTGTTGAGTTTGACTGGTTCGCTGTTTGCTCAATCGACATCACGCCATGCTTCATTCGATAAGCTGCTTAAGACTTACGTTCACAATGGTCTTGTTGACTATGTGTCGTTGCGTGGTGAAGCCATGCCACAGCTTAACGGCTATCTTGATGCGATGGCACAACTCGATATGACATCGCTTACGCGTGATCAACAGTTGGCTGCGTATATCAATATTTACAATGCAACGATGCTCAAAGCGGTTTGTGATCGGTACGTTCCGGGCTACTCACCATCCAATGACAATTTCAAGGTTTTCAAGGACCCGCTGGTGCGATTGAAGTCGGGGACGGTGTCACTGAATGATCTTGAAAACAAGATCATTCGCCCAACTTTCAAAGACCCTCGGATTCATGTTGCCCTGGTCTGTGGTGCGGTGTCCTGCCCGCCGTTGATTGATTCGGCGTATACGGCAGCCATGTTGGATCGCACACTTGAAGCCAATCTCAAACGCTGGATCACCAACGACCCTTCGCGTAACCGAATCAACACGGACCGTCGCACGGTGTATCTGTCCAGGATTTTTGATTGGTATGCTGTGGACTTTGGTGGCAGCGCCAATGTCCTCAAGTATGTCGACATGCATCATCCTGACCGACTCAAAGGTTTTGCTGTCAAGTATCTGGAATATGACTGGACTTTGAATATCCAGAAAACCGGGAAGTGATCGCAATAACTCACCTCGGCCATGCGTTAGCTTTCCAACACAGGGAGCTGATCATGTCCATTTACCGAATCCTGCCAGCGATTCTGTTGGCTATTCTCGTCAGTCCGTTATTCGCACAGCAACAACAACAACGCCAACGTCGTTTGCCTGAGGGTGTGGTTGCTCATCGCAATCTGGTTTATGCAACAGTCGATGAAGACCGCCCGATGAAGCTGGATTTATACAAGCTTGACGCGGCGACTGGTAATGAGCCACTGGTCATCTGGATTCATGGCGGGGGATGGCGCAACGGCAGTAAAAACAACGTCAACCCACACATGCTCCGCCTGGTCACCCAAGGCTATACCGTCGCAAGTATTGACTATCGTCTTGGCGGGATTCAGGCGCATCCCAATCACATTCACGATTGCAACGCAGCGGTTCGCTGGCTCAAGGCACATGCCAATGAGTACGGCTACAGCGTCGAGAAAGTCGGCGTTGCAGGCAGTAGTGCAGGCGGACACCTGGCGTTACTGGTTGGCGTTGGCAGTGACGTGCCTGACCTGCAGGGCAAGGTCGGTGAACAATTGGATCAATCTTCACGCGTCGACGCCATTGTCGATTTTTATGGGCCATCGGATTTGTATGCACTTGGGCAAGCCAAGAAACGCGGCCCGGAGTTGGGCTTGACCGAAGCGTTTGGCAAGACCGCCAGCCCGGTTCATTTTCTGGATCGCAACGATCCGCCGGTATTGATTTTTCAGGGCGATGCTGACCGTGTGGTGGTCCCGCAGCAGAGCACCTTGCTTGATGCCAAGTACAAAGAACTCGGTCTGGATTCAACCTTGCACATGCTCAAAGGTGCAGGGCATGGTGGCCGGGCATTTATTGACCCGCGTGTGTTTGAACACATCAAGGCATTTCTGGATAAGCATCTCAAATCGCAGACTCAGGCAGAATAAATCAAAGTTTTTGCTTGTGCGGTGTGGTCAGGTCGACGATTGATCCAGACGTTTGACCACATCTTTGGCAGTGTGCCGAACCATTTCTGATTCGTTGAAGTCCATCGACAATTCACGGATTTTTTTCAGCAGGGGGGCGTTGGTGTTGTCCTGCAGGTAATTACCAGCAGCGATGACGGCATTGCGCTTGAC
>JBICHS010000677.1:0-6559 GCA_043101135.1 Phycisphaeraceae bacterium JB051 | reverse complement strand
TGGGCTTTTTTTATACCCCGACCCCATCCAACAACAGCTTGACCAACGCCAACTGCAACCAACACACACCTTTGAGTGTAACTAGGATAGAAACAACAACTCCGAGCAATTGATCGTCAGTCATTCCCCCACGACTGACCTCGCGTGTAACGGGCACGAATCCAACAACACACGCATTGCATTTGAAATGATGACCGAGACGCACACCACGCCCCGAATGTTTTGGCATGGCTAGCGATGTCTCACATTTGAATTGAGGTTCACATGAAAAAAGTCACATCACTCCAGGATGCCAACGGCAAAGATCTCACCCGTGGTGATCTGGTCACCACACTCACCGACCATGTCACTTCCAAAGTCGTCGAACTCGCTTCCGACCTGGACACCGGCTTCGTCCGACTCAAACCCGTCAGCTACTCCGTCGGCAAAGGTACCTGGCACGCAGCAGATCATGTGCTGTTTCTGCGCAAAGGCAATTGAGCGAAGAATCACAACATAGCCCGGTCATCTTGACCGGGTTTTTTATACCTTCAATCAACACATACTGCTCATATCAGATTAAACGCAAGACAACCCAGTCAAGATGACTGGGCTATGTGTCGATCCATCAGATCAACTTCAACACCGCATCAATCATCGCATCCGCGGACGCGAACACTTCGCTGATACAGGTCGCACTGAGGAATGCAGGTGAACTGACGATGCGGTTCTCACTGTCCACGCAAGCTTTGTCCACATCACATGCTTCATGCATACCTCCCATTAGGGGTAGCGCAGCTTCAAGGTCACCGTCGTTTCCAGCAGTGAGCTTGGGGGTGACATCCGCGTCTTTGAACGCGCGGGCGATGAGTGCAGGTGAGATACACAATGAGCCCAGGACTTTGCCTGCAGCGTGGGTGTCGAGAATCGCTTTCTGGACAACAGGATCAATGTCACAGCCCGCGCCATCGACGGCATAGGTGCACAGATTCTTGGCAACGCCAAATCCACCGGGGAAGATCAGTGCATCAAAGTCCGACGGATTGTATTGCGTGAGATTGCTGATCTGCCCCCGTGCCAAACGGGCGGACTCCGTGAGGACGTTTCGGGATTCGCCATCAGCAGGTTGTCCCACGGCATGATTAACGACATGCATCATCGGCTTATCGATGGAGAAGCAGGTGTATTCATGCTTGCGTGAATCGATGGCATACATGGTGGCTGTGGCTTCGTAGATTTCACTGCCATCAAAAACCCCACATCCAGCGAGAACAATTGCGAACTTGGCCATGGGTATTCCCTTCGTTGATTGTCATCTTGATGTTACCTGATGACAAATCATTGTAAGGCATTGGAGACAAAAAAACGCACGTCGATGAACGTGCGTTTTGAATGCTGTTTTGTGGGATCGCGATTTTATTCTTCGTCGAACTTGCGGTTGACCAACTCAGCGAGTTGATTGGTTGCCTGTTCGGCATCGGCGCCTTGAGCATCGATTTCAAGTTTGGTGCCTTTGGTCGCTGCGAGCATCATCATCTGCATGATGCTTTTGCCGTCGACGGTTTGGGCGCCTTTACTCACGGAGATTGTGGACTGGAACCGGTTCGCCAGATCGACAAATGCCATCGCCGGTCTGGCGTGCAGACCAAGTTGATTCTGGATGGTCACGAGCGTCTTCACTGAACTACGATTCCTTAACTTAAACCCTTATATGGCGAAGTCGTTTCGCCCAAAACATCACCGCCGCCTGCGATAAAGCACGGTGTTAACCAATCACGAGCGACTGATTGAGTGACTCGATCAGGCGCCAAGCTGTTGAGAGTCAGCTTCTTCGAGCAGGCCAAGCACGTCTTCAACGCTGGTGGCTTGACGGAGGAAGCGACGGAACATGTCCTTTTGCAGGTTGGAAAACACGGTTTCCATCGCCTGGAGATGTTCATCGGGCTTACCCTTGGGGGAAAGCAAAAGCACGATACTGTACACGGGGTTTTTGTCCAGTGCATTAAAGTCAACACCGGTCTGGCTCACGCCAATGGCTGCGGTGATTTTCTTGATCTTGTCATGCTTGACGTGAGGAACGGCAACGCCTTTGCCAAAACCTGTCGATCCCTTCTTTTCACGAGCGATGATCTCCGTGATCAAACCATCACGAAGGCTCTTGGGGGCGGCACCGGAGGCAACGAGTGCATCGACGAGTTCGGCGATCACTTCATCACGTTCCGTTGAAGTCAATTCGGGGACAATAGCCTGGGGCTCGACAAAGTCTTGTAGTTTCATTCTTGAATTCTCACGATCTTAAGCGACGGGTACAACCTATCCGTGCGGCGTTGAAACATTGTACAGCAGGATGGCTTGGTGTGAAATTACAGATGCCAGAAATGTCAGAAAAGACAGAAGAGACTGGAGAACACAAATACGATTCAAATCCGCATGAATCGAGCTCAAAAGACGAATTCGAAAGGACTCACATCCCCCAGCCTCTACCTGAAAATTGCTGTTAATTCACTTGGTGCTTGCGGTTACGCAATTTCTCCTTGTGGTCACGAAGCTGACGTTCGATCTTCCCAAACACGTCATCAATCAAAACGTACAGATCCGGCCCGGATTTTTTCGTAATAAAAGGAGACGATTTTTCGACTTCAACAATCACCTCAACCTCTTCATGTTGATGGTTGTCGGACTTGTCGATCAGAACATTGATCTCCTGAATACGGTCAAAGAGTCGGGGCAAACGTTCGGCACGCTCGATGGCGTGCGTCTTAATCGGATCGGTAACTTCAAGATGTTTACCACTGACATTGATCTGCATGTGATTCTCCTTAATGCTGGCTCTTGGCCAGGGTTGTTGGATCATCTTCTTCCGGCGACGCGGCAGACGGATTAGCCGCGTCTACATTATCCGAGGACTGCGTGGGTTGACTCGCATCACCGTCTTGCGTGCATGCGGGCAACTCGGCGGTTTGCGAAGGTGGGAGAACCACCCCGCCGGAGACCGTAAAACGCAGTGCCTCTTCAACCGTTATGGGTAACTCGATCATATCGCTACGCGGGACCGAGATGGTATAGCCTGTAAAGGGTGTCGGGCTGCTGGGAATGAAGACCGTTGAACAGGGGACGCCTGCAGCACGTTGAATATTCACCATGGTCTCACCGGTGACAAAGCCCACGGACCAGATGCCACGACGTGGGTACTGCACCGCGACCACACGACTGAACTGCTTCATCCGATCTTCGCCATCGGAGACCAGAAAGTCGGTGATCTGCTTGACCGATGGATACACCTGCTTAAACAGCGGGAGCCGTTGGATGAGCATTTCCCCACGTTTGTAGAGACTATGCCCGATGTAGCTGCCCAGCAGCAAGCCGACGATGTAAAACAGAATAAACGCAACGATCAAGCCCAGTAAATCCAATGGGAATTGGTACTGATGCCAAAGTGTGCGAATCTTGGCGCGGCGGACGTGATCGCGAAGCCATTTCTTGGGGTCCGTTGCCTGTCGCATCTGGTTGCGTTGCTCGGCGGTGAGATCCGCTTCGATGTCGATGACTTCCTGCTCGTAGACTTCCGGCCAGGGAGACCATTGCGACAAACTCGCGCGAATCCCTTTATTGATGGGCTCAGCAATGCGCTGCTGCACAAACTGGTAACCCATGATCAAAATCCAGACCGTGAGAATACTGGGCAGCAGGATGGTTAATCCGCGCCAGAAGAACTTTCTGGAATGACTCGTACGGGGCTTTTTTTTTGTCTGATCCGACATATAAAATGTATCACTTGCCACTGAAGTCGGCCGGACGTGCGAGGTTTGACACGTGCGTTTACAAAGTCTCTATCGGCCTGACGATCAGATATGTTTACCTTAGGTTCACGTTTGTTTTACGTCAATATTCATATTGGTTATACGTTGCAATCTCTTAGGCCCAACGGCGTAAGCGATCACATTATTTCCATGTCATTCTTTCTACGGCATCCGTTGCTGCGGGGATCGTTAAAATCCCAAAAAGTGCCTGCTTTTTCTGATATCCCCCAATGACCCATAACTGGTCATGATGACAGGCCAACAACGCATCGTCATGCGGCGTCAACAAACTGGGCAGATGTCTGAACGTGTTGCGGTGCGTATCCAGCTCCCAAGCGGCAGCCAACTCCGTGTCTTTCCGATTGAACTGGCTTTCACCCCCAATACCGATAAGCCGACCATTACGTTGCATGATGCGATGATCCGCCACGCCATGGGGAATCTCCAAAGTCGGCCCGGGTATCAGACTGGCCTGGTCGGGATAATACGGGTTGAATTTCAGACGCCATGTTTCACGAAGTGTGTTGCCGGTGCGTGTGTCCTGACCGCCGGTGATCCAGATCGTGCCATCGACCAAGCGAGTGACCGCCAGATCATCCGTCGGTTGAGGCAGTTGGCATGGTAAATATCGCGCGGTCCCCAAACGTGTGTCCACCAGCTCAAATGTGTTTCGCCCGGTGCCACCGATGAGCAGCAGTTGGTGACGTGAAACCGCGACGGCAGCATGATTGAACCGGCGCGTCTGCAGATCAATCACCGTCTGCCAATCCGAGCCATCGGGCTTTAGAACATGAGCAACCTGCCCTGCGATGACCACCGCGTTACCATTGTCCAGCAGGGTTGCAGTGGGGCCAAACGATTCGTCAATCAGGTCAGGTAATGCGGTGATCTTGCCAGTGGTTGGCTCAATGAGCATGGCATCGACGAGTTGTTTGGTGTGCGCCAGATCGGTGACATTGCCACTACGCCCCCCTGCGACGAGTATCTGACCGTTGGCCAAGGTGACCTGTGCATGTTCGAAGCGATCGACAGGTAACTTGCCGAGCACTTGCCATTGACCGGTGTCCAGATTCAGTGATTGGATCGCATCGGTGGTCTTGCCTGAGGAAGTGACGCCGCCGGTGACGATGTAGTGATGATCAGTCTTTGAACCACAGGCAAAGAACACGCCAGTGGGCATAGGCGACATGCTTTGCCAACCTGCGGAGGTGTCCGATTGTCCTGAAACAAGCTGATGCAATGTCAGGACGGATACCACAGCCAACAAGGCCACGCCAAGGAATCGTTTGTGAAAAAGACGGGGACTCTTCACGGATTCCATCATACCGAGTTGTCAGGTGAGTGCGATGGCGGATGTGGGGTTGAACGATGTTTTTAGATTGTTTCCATGAATTAACACTTGATAGGCAGCAAGCAGTCGTGGTTTATTGCAGGTGTTTCAAAGCGCATCGCCCCAAGGCAACCGAGCCAAGATGGCTCGGCTATATGCACATAGCCCGGTCATCTTGACCGGGTCTCAAACGCAGTTAACCAATTGCCCCCTGCCAATCAACAAAAAACCGCGAGGGTTGAGCTCGCGGATTAACACTTGATGCGGAGCAGGCAGTCGTGGTTTATTGCACGTGTTTCAAAGCGCATCGCCCCAAGGCAACCGAGCCAGGATGGCTCGGCTATATGCACATAGCCCGGTCATCTTGACCGGGTCTCAAACGCAGTTAACCAATTGCAACACCCCTGCCAATCAACAAAAAACCGCGAGGGTTGAACTCGCGGATTTCGTTGAATCGTGTTTAAGTTAGCGATGTTTATTTCATCACGCGGTAGCCGATGTCCTTGCGGTACTGGGCACCTTCAAAGTGAATCTTTTCGCATGCGGCATTGGCCTTGGCTTGAGCTTCCTTCAGATCCTTGCCCATCGCACAGACGTTAAGCACGCGACCGCCAGCAGTCAGCACTTCGCCATCAACAGCTTTGGTGCCAGCGTGGAAGACGACGACATCGTCCATCGCTTCAGCGTCCTTGAGCCCCTTGATGACTTTACCCTTGGCATAATCGCCGGGATAACCACCCGAGGCCATGACCACGCAGCAGCAACAACGTTTGTCCCAGTCGATGGAGACTTCATCCAAACGACCTTCAGCGGTGGCTTTGAGGATTTCGACCAGGTCACCCTTGAGTCGCATCATCATGGCCTGCACTTCAGGATCACCAAAACGCACGTTAAATTCGAGCACCTTCGGGCCAGCCGGGGTGAGCATCAAACCTGCGTAGAGCACGCCCTTAAAGTCGATGCCGTCACGCTTGAGGATGTCGACCGTGGGGACGAGGACATCGCGCTGCACCTGGGAGAGCAACTTGTCCGTAGCCAGCGGGGTTGGGGTGTAAGCACCCATGCCACCGGTGTTAGGGCCTTTGTCACCTTCATAGGCTTGCTTGTGGTCTTGTGCTGGTTCGAGGACGTAGATGTTCTTGCCATCGACAAGCGCGAGGACCGAGAGTTCCTGGCCTTGAAGCTTTTCTTCGATGACGACCTGAACGCCGGCATCACCGAAAATCTTCTTGCCCATGATGTCTTCGATCGCTGCCAGGGCTTCTTCCTTGTTGTCACAAACGTAGACACCCTTGCCCTTTGCCAGGCCTGCTGCCTTGACGACCATGCCGCCTTCGCGCGATTCGATGTAGGCCACCGCCGCTTCGTAGTTGTCCACGATTTTGGCTTCGGCGGTGGGGATGGATGCAGCACGCATCATCTGCTTGGCCCACGCCTTATCGCCTTCCAG
>JBICHS010000676.1:0-5188 GCA_043101135.1 Phycisphaeraceae bacterium JB051 | reverse complement strand
CGTGCTGGGATGATGGTGGACATGGCGATTCAAGCCAATCCCAATGACAGTGACGCATGGTTACTGCGTAAGACACTGGCGCAACTGGCAGGGGACAGTGATGCTGCTGCCCAGGCCTTGGTCAAATACTGCCAACTGGTTCCGTCGGATGATGCAGCTGGTTTTCAGATGATCCTTGCGGGGCTGGCTTCCAAGACTTCGAGCGCAGCCAAGGCTCAGGCATTGGAACAACTGCTTGCTCAAGCCAGTGACAAAGCCATGTCCGACGCACTGCGCAGTCGCGTGGCAAGTTACCTGGCTTCGTTGTTTCAGAACATGGGCGACAACGACAAGTTCGGCAAGTGGCTTAAAGTCGCTGCGGATCTTGACGAGTCCAACAGTGATGCAGCACGCCTGATGTACGAGTTGGCGGTCGCTCGCGGGGGTTCGAACTATGCCATCGGCATGATGCTCGTGAACATGATCAAGTCCTCACCAATGGACGACATGCCCCGTCACCTGCTTGCTGATTTACTTGCCAACATGGGCGCTTACGACGAAGCTCAGAAGCAATACGTCATTGCCAGCACATTGGGTGTGAGTACCGGCGGCGATCAGTTCCTGACCAACTGGATGGTGAGTAAAGCTGCCACCGGTCAAAGCCAGGTTGTGCTGGACATGATCGACACCATGGGCTTTTCCGCGGGTCAAGCTGATGCTCAAGCGGTTCCTGTTGATGTGCAGACCTTGAAGCTGGTGATTCTTTCACAGTTTGGTCGCAATGATGAAGCTGCCAAGACATTCACTGATATTCGCAACCGTCTACAAAAACGTGTGGACATGGGTGATGTGCAGGCTGCCTTGCAGCTGGCATGGTGGAACGCGGCCTTTGGTGCGTCGATCTCACCGACCTTCGAACAAGCTGTCACGGCCTACGCCAAAGCCAACCCGGACAACGCGTTGATTCAGCGTATTCTCGGTTGGGTTCATTACCGCATGGGGCGTTACGATCAGGCAGCAGACGCCCTGCATGTGCTGGCTGAAACCGATCCTTGGGCAGTGTACGGTTTGGCCAAGTGCACGCAGCACACCAACAGTGAGTTGTACTCAGGCTATCTTCAAAAAGTCATCCGCATGTCAGCCACCAGCCCGGTCGCAGTCATGGCGGTGCATGACTTGCAGGCACTGAATCAACAAATCGTCGTGAGTCCTGCTGCTCAAAAAGTCATGGACGCGTTGGATGATTTGCCGGTGAGTATCGCCATGCCGGTTCAAGCGGGTAATGCCACCACGTGGACCACACTGGGCGTGACTGTTGAACCTTCATCTTATGGCTATCTTGATCCCATTGTTGCCCAGGTCACCTTGCGTAACAGTTCTGATTATGCTCTGACCATCGGCCCGACAAGCACCTTGCCTTCGATGCTTGCTGTGTATTTTGACCTGCGTCGCAGTGGCGATCAGATCAAAGGTGTCCCGCCGGTTCGCGTGGACATTGGTCGCAGCATCTGCATCCAGCCGCGCCAGACATTGACTGTCCCGGTGCGTTTGGATCGTGGTGCCTTGGGGATGGTCTTTGCCAACAATCCTGCTGCAGCATTCAGCTTCACCGCCACCGCGATACTCGATCCGCGTCAAACGCAACAAGGCGCACTGACAACCGGCCCGTTGGGTAGCGTCGACATGGTCAAGATGGTCACGCGTTTTGCACAGCGTCCGACACCTGCGAATATCGACACGTGGCTCACAGACTTCAAAGCGCCCAAGGATGCGGTGAGTCACATGAAACTCATCGCCAGTCTCTGCTCGTTATCAGCATCGCTTAACGCTTTGCCGGAGATGCAGGGCCGCGCCACGCAGATCGCCACCGCTGTCAATGGTCAGTTTGGCAATCTTGGTTCACTGGGGCAGGCTTGGATGACGTTGTTCACGCCCACCGGGCAAACAGGCAAGACGCTCTTCCCCAATGTCTGTAACGGGGCAGCTCAGTCCAACGACGCGAGCGTTCGCCTGGCTTACCTGGCAACGCATGGCAAGGAAGATCCCGCTGCCGTCTCTGCCGCCGCTTCTCACAGCGATCCGCGTGTCAGTGCCTTTGCCAAAGCCTTGCAGATGCCCTGATCACCGAGTTTGCAATCAATTCCCCAAAGCCCGTTGTCATCGACTCGGGCTTTTTATTTGGGACAGCCCCTTTTATTTTCAGCTTGCTTAACCAACAGGCATTGCTGCCTTGTATTTGCCTATCCAACAAATCAGCTTGCATAAAAAAACATCATTTCAGGACATATTTGTCTTATGGAACAATATTTGCACTCAAATCCAATAACAATGACTTGCAGTATCAACGTTTACTGATATTTTATTGATATTGTGTCGCAATAGAATCTGGAGGCTTTTAACCTTTTAAGACTCCAAAAGGAAACAACTTATGGCTCAAACCAACTCCAGTACAAACATTTCCTTGAATCAGCTAGTCCCCACTGGTGAAAAGGTCTCCCTGGATCACCTCAAAACCGGGCAGGTTGGCTTGATTGTTGAAATGAATGAGCCGGATGAGGAACAGGCAGGTCGCCTCAAAGCGCTGGGACTGTGTGTCGGCCGCCGGATCGAGCTGCTCAAAGCGGGCAACCCGATGATTCTGCGTGTACTAGGCTCGCGTATCGGTCTGGCGCATCGGCTGGCAAAACGAATTACCGTCGACGCCTGCCACCAAACTAACTGTTGTGAGTAAACCATGTCCCAAACGATGACCCCACCCGAAAATGATAATGACGTCTCTCTGCAGGTTCTCCAACCGGTTCGCAAGCAGAATGTCGTGGCCTTGATCGGCAATCCCAATGCAGGCAAAACCACGCTCTTTAACCGACTCACCGGACTTCGCGCCAAAACGGGCAACTTCCCCGGCATTACCATCGAGAAAACCGAAGGGTCCATGGACCTGCTCGACGGTCACCGTGTCAACATTGTGGACCTGCCCGGGCTTTACAGTATTGCTGGAGCCACTGATGAAGAACGCATCAGCCGTGATGTGATTCTCGGTCAGACGCCAGGGTTGGCCAAACCGGCTGCGGTTATTGTTGTCCTTGATGCCACCAATCTCGAACGCAACCTGTTTCTGATCAGCCAGGTGATCGAGCTGAAGGTGCCGACCATTGCCGTGCTCAACATGATCGACCTTGCCCGCCGTGACGGCTTGAAAATTGATGCCGACAAACTCACTGCGGAGTTGGGCTGCCCGGTGGTGCCGGTCTCGGCTCGTAGTGGTGAAGGCATTGAACAACTCAAACAAGTCCTTCATTTGGCGATGCATCAAAAGGAGAAGGATCAGGCCATCCCGCATCTGCTCCATGACACTTGTGCTGGCTGTTCATGCCCGTACAAGGGGCGTTACGATTGGGCGGAAAAAGTCACCGAAGCCTGCCTTGAATCATCGCGTGTTGCTGTGGGTCGCAAGACCGACAGGATCGACCGGATTCTCACGCATCCGGTTGCAGGCATCGTCGGTTTCTTCGCCATTATGGTTGGCGTGTTCTATTTGATTTTCTCACTGGCATCCGTACCGATGGATTTGGTCGATGCCGGGTTTACCTGGGCGCAGGGGTTCGTGGGCAACTACATCCCTGAAGGTCATATCCACAGTCTCATTGTCGACGGCGTGATCGGCGGGATCGGTGGTGTGATCATCTTCCTGCCTCAGATCTGCATCCTGTTTTTCTGCTTGTCGTTGCTCGAAGATACTGGCTATCTCTCACGTGCCGTCTTCGTGATGGATCGTCTCATGCGTCACGTCGGCCTGCCCGGCAAAGCGTTCATCCCCATGCTCTCGGCGCATGCCTGCGCCATCCCCGGCCTAATGGCAACCCGCGGTATTGAAGACAAACGCGACCGCCTGGTGACGATTCTGACGTTGCCGTTACTGACCTGTTCAGCGCGTTTGCCGGTTTATGCCATGGTGGTTGCACTGCTCTTTGGAGATGAACCGGGCAAAGCTTCTTTACTCTTTACAGGTGCGTATTCACTGGGCATTGTCGCCGTGCTGGGCTGTGCCTTTGTCTTCAAGAAAACCATTCTCCCCGGCCAATCCAAGCCGTTGGTGATGGAACTGCCCAGCTACAAAATCCCCAGTCTTCGAACGGCTTTACTCATCACCTATGACCGTGCCATGGTCTTTGTTAAAAAAGCCGGGACGATCATCCTGCTCATCTCGTTGATCCTCTGGGTGCTGGCAACGTTCCCCACAACTGCCCCCTCAGCCGAAGTGGTTCAGATGCGTCAGCAAATCCAGCAACTCGAAGATGCAGGCCAAGCTGAAGAAGCCGAAGCTTTAGCCTATAAGGCTGATGTCCTTGAAGGCGAACAAGCCCTTGAATACTCCTATGCCGGTCGTGCTGGCAAGCTCATCGAGCCCGTCGTCAAACCGCTTGGTTTTGACTGGCGTATTGGTGTTGGTGTCGTCAGCAGCTTTGCTGCACGTGAAGTGATCGTCTCAACCCTGGCAGTGGTCTACGGCGTCGGTGAAGACGTCGCGGAGGAAAACCCCGATGCCTTTATTGATCGATTGCGTGAAGCCCGACGATCCGATGGCCAATTGCTCTTCTCCACCGCCACGTGTTACAGCTTGCTGGTGTTTTACGTGTTAGCCATGCAGTGCCTGCCCACACAAGCCGTCACCAAACGCGAAACCGGCTCCTGGAAATGGGCTGCCTTCCAATTGGGTTACATGACCGTCCTGGCTTACTCCGCCTCGCTGATCACCTATCAAGTGGTGAGTCTGTTGACCACAGCATAGGCATACCGTTCAAGCAAACATAGCGAAACAAAATGAGCACGGGTTAAATCCTGTGCTCATTTTTTATCAAGCAACTCGATGTTGTTTTCGACTGAAGTTTTGATGTGATTTAAAACACGCAGGTGAATGATGTGAATCAATTCCTGGCAAATGCTGCCCCAATAAAACTCTGGTCCGATCTCTGTATGAAACCATGTCGTCCCAACGAGTTGAACTTTACCGCCTTCGAGTTGATTTAATTTGAACTGACCTTGATGTGATATGAAAGCCCAGTCCAGATGGGGCGGATGGATTCCGGTATAAGGCGTCATCTCCGTCATTGGTATGGGCTGTTCGCTGACATCAAACGCCAACAGGTCGTTTTCCCGCCAAACGGTGATGGGCTCGACAAATGAACCGGTTGAAAAGTTGCAATAGCGA